>CAZFUX010000177.1:0-4730 GCA_964522085.1 uncultured Aequorivita sp. | reverse complement strand
ATTTAGGTAGTGAAATCTTGGATTCCCGAAAACCTAAATGGAGTGAGTATAGTTCCGTCTGAACTTAAATCTAAATTTTGTCCAAATTCTTCGCCTACATCCTCACCAAAAATATCACTTCCTATTTGCATCCAAAACCCCAATCCTTCATCATAATCAAAAACCATTACTTTTCCAACATCATTTGCATTTACAGATCCTCCAGCAATTCTTGTCCCGTCTGCGGATATTCTTAAGCCTCTACCTAACCAATCTCCAGTTGCATCGCCCCTTATGTCGGATCCAACTTGTTCCCATTGCCCAAAAGTTAATAAGGGACAAAGCATTAAAAATAATAAAAATTGTTTCATAATTTTTATTATTTAGTTTAGAATAAATTACGAATGCAAATATCTTACTGCTGCTTAGGCAAAAGGTTTAATAAAATATAAAAAAGTGTAAAAAGATATAAAAATTGAGGAAGGTAAAATGCTTTCAATAAACTGCGAATTGAAGATAAAGTGTGAACTGAATTTGTTCGAGATTTCTTTTTCTTTTAGAACCGACTATCGAAAAATCAATCATAGAATAGAAGAATATTATATGTAATAAAATTTTAATTTTTGCCTCCTTTATTTTTTGAATATAACACAAGACAACAAATTTTAAGAGAACAATTATGGCTAATGGTTTAACATGAAGGTTTTCACTAAAAAATCCAAAATTTACTTCTTCCCAGAAACCACAACAACAATTTCCCCCTTCGGCGGCTTATTTTCAAAATGCTTTAAAACTTCTTCGGCAGTTCCACGAATAGTTTCTTCGTGCAGTTTTGTAAGTTCCCGTGAAACAGAAACTTGTCTATCTGCACCAAAGTATTCAACAAACTGAGTCAACGTTTTCAAAAGCTTGTGTGGCGATTCATAAAAAATAATGGTTCGAGTTTCTTCGGCTAAAAGTTCGAGTCTTGTTTGTCGCCCTTTTTTTACGGGAAGGAACCCTTCAAAAACAAATTTATCATTCGGGAAACCGCTGTTTACCAATGCCGGCACAAAGGCCGTAGCACCAGGTAGACAGTCTACTTCAATGCCAGCTTCTACACAGGCACGCGTTAATAGAAACCCAGGGTCACTAATGGCAGGGGTTCCAGCATCGCTTATTAAAGCAATGTTTTCACCACTTTGTATTCGTTTTACAATGCCTTCCACAGTTTTGTGTTCGTTATGCATATGGTGAGAATACATTTGTGTACCGATTTCAAAATATTTTAGAAGTTTTCCACTGTTTCTGGTGTCTTCAGCAAATATTAGATCTACTTCTTTCAGTACTTCTACAGCGCGAAAAGTCATGTCTTTTAAATTTCCAATTGGTGTGGGTACTAGATAAAGCTTTCCCATAGGTTAGATACGAACGGTTTTTCCGAAGAAATATGAAATCAATAATAATACGATTCCCACAAGAGGAAGTGTAAGGCCATTGGTATCGTTTATTTCATAATGTGCAAAACTTGCCAAAACCAAATCGAAAAACAGTCCAGCGTATACCCATTCCATTACCCATTTTGGTTTTCGTAAAAGAATGAAAACAACTGCCAAGACTTTTGCCAAAGCCATTGGAATTACTAAATAAGTAGGATATTGAAAATCTTGATAATACCCTTCAATAACCGCAGTATTTGTTAGATACATAAATGCGGAATATATAAACAAGGCACTAAGCAGCCCAGTGGCTATCCAATAAATTATTTTTTGAGCTGTCATAAATTTAGTTTTTAGTTAAAACGCTTTTCAATAATATTCATAAACCGCTCAGAATATTCTTCTTTGTTTAGCCAATCATTGTAATCTGGCTTAACTTGACCTTTTATAAAACGTTGTGCATCTTCATAACTTTCCATTGTATTTATTTGCGAAAGTACGCGGGTGTAATCTTCTGCTTGACCTTCAAATAGATGTTTTATAAACGCCAATCTATCGTTCAATCCTATATTTAATCCTTTGTTTATAGTATCGTTCAAAGATTTTGCACGACTTTCCGTCATTGTTTTACTGACTTCTTTACCATCAACTGCTTTTGGAAATAGTTGTGTTTGCTTTCTTTCAAATTCAGGTATTTGCTGGAAGTTATTGGCAAATTCTTCTAAATCGTTTTTAGCAAATTTTTGAGAAGGTGTTTCTTGTATTTTGGTAGTTTCAGGGGCGTTATTTTTTGGAAGCATTTCATCCAGCAGTTCATCAATACGCATACTTTCTTCTGGCATTTGTGCTACGAGATCCTTTATTTTTTCAATTAAAGGCTCTACAAGTTCATCTTTATTATATGGCTGAGGAAGAGGTTCAGGCTCAGTAAACCAGTTTTCTTCACGAAAACTTTTAGAGTCTAAAGAATTTTCTTTTGTTTCTTTAGGATCGTTTCCTATTTGGTTTTCAAGATATTCTAGCACAGTCAATTTTTCATAAACTTCGCTCACCAATTTCTTAACAGAAGTGGTTTTAAAGCTTTTTTCTTCTTCAATTAATTGGGTTGCGAGTACCGTTAATTGCTCGCGGATTTTGTGCTTCATATCTTTTTAAATTAAAAGGATTTTCTATTTTGTTTTTATAAATTTACGCATCCTATATGTAAACGTCAACTATTTTTGGTTTCTTATTCAAAACCAGAGGAAATATTTAAGTTAAGTACTTTTCTAGGAATTGCATTAGTGCTCACTATTTCGCGTAAAATTAAACTATGTTTCTTGAAAATACCGTAAATCAGAAAGAACAGTTTGGGTGGATTGAAGTAATCTGCGGTTCTATGTTTTCAGGGAAATCTGAAGAGCTTATCCGTAGGCTGAAACGTGCCAAATTTGCACGTCAAAAAGTAGAGATTTTTACGCCATCCATTGATACACGTTATGCTGAGGATGCCGTAACCAGCCACGATAGCAATCAAATTAGATCCACACCTGTTCCTGCTGCTGCAAACATCCCGATTTTAGCAGATAACTGCGATGTGGTGGGTATAGACGAAGCTCAATTTTTTGATGATGAAATAGTAAAAGTGTGTAACGATCTCGCCAATCGTGGTGTTCGTGTTATTGTTTCAGGGCTCGATATGGATTATAAAGGAAACCCTTTTGGCCCAATGCCAGCTTTAATGGCAACTGCCGAATATGTTACAAAAGTTCACGCTATTTGTACACGTACTGGCAATCTTGCAAATTATAGCTACCGAAAAGCAAAAAGTGAAGCCCTAGTTTTATTGGGCGAAACTGAAGAATATGAACCATTAAGTCGCGCCGCCTTTTATAAAGCACAACTTCGTGATAAAGTGGTAAAACTGGAAGTGAAGAATGTTGAAAATTTAAAAGAAAACAAGACTTCCGAAAAAACCGGAAAACAAGCTTAGAAAAATCTTTGCGCAACCTTAAAAGGAGGGTTTTTCAGAACAATTAATAATTGAAAAAATATAAACTTCAAGTTTAAATGCCTAAAGCTACCGAAACCATATTGGAGATAGACCTTAACGCACTCGACAATAATTACAAATATCTTACTTCAAAATTAAAACCCGAAACCAAAATTTTAGCCGTTGTTAAAGCTTTTGGTTATGGTAGTGACTCAGTTGTTATTGCAAAGGAACTTGTGGATTTGGGAGTAAATTATTTTGCCGTTGCCTATACTGGTGAGGGTGAAACACTTCGAAATGCAACTATTGAAACCCCAATTTTAGTGCTGCATCCGTTGCCAATAAATTTTGAAATTATTCTGAACCGTTGCTTAGAACCCAGTATTTATTCACGGAAAATGTTGGAGGAATTTATTGCTTTCTCCGAAGAAAACAAACAGACAAATTACCCTATTCACTTAAAATTTAACACAGGATTAAATCGTTTGGGTTTTACTGAAAATGATATTTCTTATATAACTGAAACCCTTTCAAAAACTAAAGCTGTAAAGGTTAAATCGGCTTTTTCGCATTTGGCTGCTAGTGAAGACTTGAATTTGAAAGATTTCACTTTAGGACAAATTGAAGATTTCCGAAAAATTTCAGAAGAACTTATAGCGAAACTTCGTTACAAACCATTTTTACATTGCGCAAACACTTCAGGAATAATAAACTACCCTGAAGCTCATTTTGACATGGTGCGCTCGGGAATAGGGCTGTACGGCTTCGGAAACGATAAAGAAATAAACAAATATTTAAAACCTATTGGCATATTAAAGACGGTTATTTCGCAAATTCATACTATTGAAAAAGGCGAAAGTGTGGGGTACAATCGAGGCTTTATTGCTGAGAATACAACCAAATCTGCAACGCTTCCAATTGGCCATGCAGACGGCATTCCACGTTCATACGGAAAGGGGAAAGGCTGGGTTACCATTAATGGTGAAAAAGCCCCTATTTTAGGAAACGTTTGTATGGATATGATCATGGTTGATGTTACAAACATAATCTGCAACGAAGGCGATGAAGCCATCGTTTTTGGACCATCTGCAACTGCCGATGAATTAGCTGCTGCCATAAATTCTATTTCTTATGAATTAATTACAGCGATATCCCAACGAGTAAAAAGAGTGGTTTGCCGAAAATAAAATTCAGTATCAGTAATTTTCGTTAAATTAGCAACTATTAATCCCTTAAACCAATCAACCTGTTAAAAGAATTTTTGACTTAGGCACTTTGTAAATAGCGGTATATTCAGTATTTTAGAGTTAATTAAACAACTAATTATGGAACAAAGATTCAAAAGCCTCTCTATTTTCGAA
>CAZFUX010000176.1:0-4851 GCA_964522085.1 uncultured Aequorivita sp. | reverse complement strand
ATTTTCAAATTATTAAACCCGATTTTTCGGGTTCCTATGTGTAGTGAGTATATGTTTCTTGTTTGGTCAAATGGCTTACAACGCAACGATATAAAATATAAGGAATGGGATCGTGTTCTAAAAAATTACAAAGATATAATCCCAGAACTGCGTACACGTTTAAAGTAATTTATTTGAATTAGCCTTCTTCAATTTCTTTAAACTTAAAATGAGCTACTAGATTAAGAAATCTAGTAGCTCATTTCCAATTCTCATTAAAGTAGGGAGTTGGGTTCAACATATATAAAAAGCCTTCAAACATAATTATTGAAGGCTTTAAATATTATTTAAAAAAGAAGCTTAATTCACCGCTGGCAAATTGCTATATTTCTCAGAGTAATATAACATCTGCTCTGTAAATGTTTCAGGCTGATCGATTGTAAAACTTTCAATCTCGCCATTATCGTCCATTTTTGGAACTAGTACTGGGTTTACAAAACCACTGTATGGGGCAGAATCAAATTGCTTGTTACGCTCTAAAACTTCAGCGTGTATTGTTTGATCTACCTTTACACCATAACCTTCAACTAATGATTCAACGGCAGCGTAATCACCTTCACTTTTAATACGTTGTGTTTCGCGTAGTAACTGGCCAAAAAGATCGTGCAATTTTTCATAATCGTTGATGTTGTAATAAGTTTTACCATCACGAGTGATTTTCTCAATTACATTATCTGCTTTTCCTTTTTCAAAAACCCAAGCAGAAACCCACTGGCGATTACGCATATGTGCTTCTTCTACATCATCGCCAATGTTTAAACGAATTAACTGCGTCATCAACCCATTACGGATGTAACCATCATAGGCAGCCATTCCTACTTTTTTCCAATCGTCTACTAACCCAAGTTCTTGTAATTTTGGGTTGTATAAATAGTAAAGCCCTACTAAATCTGCGCGACCTTCTTCTAAAGTAGAAGCATAATTTTTAAGCGTTTCCTTTGTTTCACCAACGCCAGGATTTAATTGCCCTGATGCGTGCCCAATTACTTCGTGAAGTGCTGTATGTAGTTTATCACCTATTTGACCGTATTTTTCTTCAAGTTCTTCTTCTTCAGCATCGTTTACAAATTCTTTCAATCTGCCTGTGCTTCCTGCGTTGTTATAGGCTTCAATAATATTTCCAAGAGAAACAGATTTACTACCTACTGTTGCGCGAATCCAGTTTGCGTTTGGAAGGTTTACACCTATTGGCGTACTTGGAGAAGAATCTCCAGCTTCACCAGCAACGTTTACAACCTTGTAAGTTACACCTACAACATTTTTCTTTTTGTGCTCGTCCATTAATGGCGAATTATCCTCAAACCACTGTGCGTTTTCAGAAATAACGGACATTTTTTCAGACATATCAAAATCTTTAATCTGTACAACAGTTTCATAAGAACCTCTGTAGCCTAATGGATCGTTATATACTTCAATAAAACTGTTTATGTAGTCTATATTTCCTTCGGTAGCGCCTGTCCAAGCCACATTGTAGTCATCCCAAGTTTGTAGATCACCTGTTTTGTAATATTGTATTAGAAGACCGATTGCATCGCCTTGCGCCTTGTTTTCGGCTATACCTTGTGCTTTTTCTAGCCAAACGATTATTCTATCAATAGCTGCGCCGTATAGTCCGCCAGATTTGTAAACTAATTCTTTTAATTCACCATTTTCCTTCACTAATTTTGAATTTAAACCGAAAGAAAGGGGTTTGTTTGCGTCTGGAGATTTCTTTTTTGAATAGAAATTTTCAACATCTTTATTAGTAACGTTTGGTCCGTAAAAGTTTACAGCACTTTCCAAAACATTATCTACACCTTTTGCCTGATTTACTTTTTTAGAATCTTTATCGTTGAAAATTACTTCAAAAGCTTCACCTTCTAAAATTGTATTAGTATCGGCCAAAAGCTGCTTTAAATATTCCGAAGAAAACTCAGGCACTAACTTAGCGTTTGAGTAATGGTGGTGAATCCCATTACTAAACCATACTCTCTTTAAATAGGTTTCGAAGTTTTTATAATCTTCAGTAGATTTATCGCCTTCATAATTATTATAAACATTTTCCAAAGCTTTTCTTATGGTAAGGTTGTGGCGATAGTTTTGATCCCACATAATATCGCGCCCTTCCAGTCCGGCTTGGGTAAGATAATATACTAGTTTTTGCTCTTTTAGGGTAAGTTTATCCCAGCCAGTTATTTGGTAGCGCAGAACCTTTACGTCGCTAAATTGCTCCACATTATAATCAAAATCTGTGGTTTGTTCAGTTTCTACTTGTGCTACAAGTTTTTTTTCGTTGTTTTCTTTACAGGAAAACAACAATAATCCGCTTAATGCCATTGCAATAAAAAGGGTATTTTTCATCTTAGAAAATTTATAAATTTCGGCAAATGTACTAAAATAATATTCGCAAGATTGAAATGGGTACTGCTGAAATTAAGATTGTACCAACTGGTTTTCAATTGCATCAATGAAATTTAGTTATATTTACAACTTACTTAACTCCCCAATTAAATGAAAATAATAAAATACTTATTTTTTCTTATCCTACTTATTATTATTGGTAGCGCTATTTATTTCGGAACAAAAGATGGAAACTATGATATACAGGATTCTCAAGTAATAAAAGCACCACCAGAATTAGTTTTCAATCAAGTAAACGATTACAAGAATTGGAAAAAATGGGGACCTTGGAAAAAAGAAGACCCGACGATTAATTTTACATATGCCGAAAAAACTGTTGGCGAAGGTGGTTCGTATTCATGGGACGGTGAAATGAGTGGTGCTATGACTACTACTAAAGTTATCCCTAATAAAGAAATTGAACAAGATTTAATGTTAAAAACCCCTGGCGGAGAACGCCACCCAAAAATATATTGGAACTTTGAAGAAGTAGATGGCGGCACTAAAGTAACTTGGGGAATGAAAGGCGAGCACACACTGATTGATAAAGCCTTCCACTCACTAAGCGGAATGGATTTTGACGCAGAAATGCACAAAATGAACCAATCTGGTTTGGAAGGAATTGCCCTTGAAGTAGCCGAAGAGATGAAGAAGTATTCCATAAACGTTGACGGTGTTTCGCAATATGGCGGCGGTTATTATATGTACACAACTTCGGTTTCTAACCAAAATGAAATAGATGAAAAAATGCCCTCAATGATGAGCGAAGTTCTCGATTTTGTAGGTAGTAATAATTTGAATATGGCTGGAAAACCTTTCACAATATACAATCAAGTAGATAATGCAAACAACACCGTTATCTTTTCAACGTGTGTTCCTATAAAAGAAAAAGTAATAACCCCGGAAGGAAGCCCAGTTGTCTGTGGTTATATGGAACCCGTTTCTGCTGTGAAAATTTCATTAAAAGGAAATTATGAACATCTTCCTGAAGCATATACTAAAGGAAGTCAATACATCAAAAAAAACGGACTTCAAAAAGATCCTAATGGAAAAATGTTTGAAGTTTACATGACCAATCCTGAAGAAACCCCAAACCCAGCCAATTGGCTAACGGAAGTTTACATACCCATAATACCAGCTCCAGAACCAGAACCAGATATTATTGAAGGACTATAAATGAAACAACTTGTATTGGTATTTATTGGTGGTGGATTGGGAAGTACGTTGCGCTTTGCGCTTTCAAAATATTTAAATAACACCGAAACAGGAATTCCTTACGGTACTTTTGCAGCTAATATTTTAGGTAGCTTATTAATAGGAATCATTCTAGGACTTGCCCTAAAGAACGAAACACTTTCCCAAAATACAGTTTTGTTTTTAGCAACTGGATTTTGTGGCGGGTTTACTACTTTTTCAACCTTTGCTTATGAAAACCATATTTTCTTAAAAAGTGGCGATTTTATGTCGTTCGCACTTTATACCATTACAAGTTTTGTGGTAGGTTTTGCAATGGTTTTTTTAGGGATGTGGTTGGTGAAATTATTTTAATGTTCTCCAAATGCTTTTACTCCCGCTTCAATTCGAATTAAAAGATCATTTTCTTTAGGCGGAATTGGGCACGAATAACGCGCATTATAAGCACAATATGGATTGTACGCTTTATTAAAGTCTATAACAATTATACCTCCCTCAGGAATCCGTTGATCCAAAAATCTTCCACCTCCGTAGCTACCGTCGCTACTAGTTAAATCTGTAAAAGGCAAGAAAAGGTAATCATCATAACCTGGCTCATCATACGGTTTTGTACTTTTAAAAAGGTTTAAAGTAAAATCTTTTCCATCAATGTTGAAATGTGCTTCGCCATATTTTATATATTCTGGTGTTCGTGTAGTTGTTGTAGGCATTAAAAACGGTTTTTCATTTGGAGTGCGAACAAATTTTGCTTCCACAATAAATTTTTCATTAATAGGATAAAACTCCAATCCTTTAAAATTTTTAAAATCTTCAGGTTCTAAAATAGTGGTTTCAGGATTGCTGAATTCTTCATTCAACTCAATTTGTGCGGCTTCACTTTCTGAAACAAGTAATGCTTCCTGTGCAAAAATTACGGAACCAAACATTAAAACGGAAAGTATGAGTAATTTCTTCATAATTAGTTTTTAGTAAAAATAGAAAATAATTTTAAAACTCATAATTATTTCTATACTCACTACACATAGGAACCTGATTTTTCGGGTTCCTATGTGTAGTGAGTATAGAAAGCCTGGTAATACCACTCGAAGTATAACGCTAATAAGGCTCGCAATAAACCTTGGATTTTCTGTAGGTCCTTTAGTTGGCGGGGTAATTATACATCGCTCTTCTGGATTGATGGACTTACTTGTATACTCACTACACATAGGAACCCGAAAAATCGGGTTTAATAATTTGAAA
>CAZFUX010000175.1:0-4911 GCA_964522085.1 uncultured Aequorivita sp. | reverse complement strand
TGAGTTATAGTTGTCAAAGAAACAAATCCCTTAGATCTCTTTTTAGCTTTAATTAAGGCTTTATACTTAGCTTTTTTTTAGTTCATTAACTGATTTATAGCCAAGATCTTCAGCTGCTACTTCGAGATAACAATCCTGTACCATAGCATCAAAATCCTTTTTAAGTAGTAGCTTTTTCAGTTGCTCAACCTCTTTTTGAAGTGCCTTAATTCTAGATATTTCGTCTTTTGTTTCCACTTTTACTCTGGTGTTCATTAAGTCTTTACGATTATACTTTTTAATCCACACATTTACTGTTGTGGGTGCGATAGAGTAGAGTTTACAAAGTTCGCTCTTTGTGTGTTTTCCGATAGTAAGTTCGGCTAAAATTTTTAATTTAAAAGGTTCACTGTAACGTCTAATTACTTTGTCATTTCTGTACATAATGTTTAAAATTATGTAGCCTTATTTTAGGACGGGTCAAAAAGTTAAAATTATATACTTCCTATTCTTTTCAATAACAATTCAGAAGTAAAAACGGTTAATCCTGCTATATTTACCGCAATGAAATTTTGCTTTTTCTTAGCATCTTTTCAATTCATATTTAATCCAAAAACTACCTTATTAATGAAAAAATTTATTCTTTCCTTATTTATCGCAATTTTCGTATTGCCAGTTCAGGCCAACGAAGGTATGTGGTTCTTAATGCACATTGAGCGTTTAAACTACCGCGATATGCAAAAAATGGGGCTTCAACTTACGCCCGAAGAAATTTACAGTATCAACAATGCTAGTTTAAAAGATGCTATTGTACAGTTTGACCGTGGGTGTACTGCCGAAATTATATCAGATAGTGGTTTGGTTTTAACCAATCATCACTGTGGGTACAGCAAAATTGCTGAACTTTCTACTGCGGATAATGATTACTTAACAAACGGATATTGGGCAGCAAACTATAAAGAAGAATTAAAACCTAAAAGTCTTTCCGTTCGTTTCTTTATTAGAATGGATGATGTTTCAAAACGTATTTTGGCTTTGGTTAACGATACTATGACTGAAGCAGAGCGCGAAGCGACTATTAATAAAGAGATTGCAAAAATAGAACAAGAAAATAATGAAGATGGAAAATATACCGTTTCTGTAAAATCTTTTTACAATGGTAATGAGTTTTACTACTTTGTTTATCAAGATTATAACGATGTGCGTTTGGTAGGAACTCCCCCAGCAAGCATTGGGAAATTTGGTGGCGATACCGATAACTGGGAATGGCCGAGACATACCGGCGACTTTTCTCTTTTTAGAGTTTATGCTGATAAAGACGGAAACCCTGCAGAATATTCTGAAGACAATGTGCCGTTAAACCCTAAATATCACTTAACTACAAGTATTAAAGGTTATAAAGAAAATGATTTTGCTATGATATTAGGTTATCCAGGTCGTACTAACCGTTGGATGCCAGCTGGGGGAATTCAGCAAAACGTAGAATATGCGTATCCTGCTTGGGTAGAGGCTTCAAAAACATCTATGGATGTAATGAAAGGTTATATGGATGAAGATCAACAAGTAAAACTTGATTATGCTTCTAGCTATGCTAGTATTGCTAACTATTGGAAAAACCGCCAAGGAATGATAGATGCTTTAAAACAGCATAAAACTGCGGAAAGCAAACGTGAAACAGAAGCAGATTTTCAGAAATGGGCTTCAAAAAAGGCTAATAAGAAATATGCTGAGGTTATCCCAACCATCAATAATTACTATGCAAAAACCAATGAAGCTAGTCGCCATAGAAACTACATAGGGTTGCTTTTAAGAACTCGAATGGCTACAATTCCGTACCGTTTAGGGAAGAGCATGGAGTACTATATAGGGCAGAATGAAGCAAAACGAGCAGAATTAAAACCTAAATTAGATGGTGAAATTAATGATCTATATGAAGGTCTTTATCTTCCATTGGAAAAAGATGTTTTGGCAGCTCAATTCAAACTTTATTCTACAAAGGCACAAAATGTTGCACCCATGGTAGCTGAGATTGCTGTTGAAGCTAATAAAACTGATAATGGTTGGAATGAATACTTAGATACTGCCTTTAAAAACAGCATTTTTGAAAGCAAAGAAAAAGTAGAAGCATTTTTAGCAAACCCAGATGAGGAAGTTTTAAAAAACGATCCACTTTACAAACTATCTGTAGATTTAATTACACGCTACCGTTACGAATCTGAAGTTGAAAAGCAACTGGATAATGACTATGAGCGTGCTTTTAGATTAATGGTTCAAGGGATGCGTCTTCAAAATCCTGATGAAAAATACTATCCAGATGCTAACAGTACATTGCGTTTAACCTACGGTAAAGTAATAGCACTTCCTGCGGATATGCGTAACGATGCCAATAAAAACTATTATACTACGTTAAAGGGTACGGTTGCAAAATACCAGCCAGGCGATGATGAATTTGATATGCCAACAAAGTTGATAACTCTTTACGAGGAGAAAGACTTCGGTCAATACGCAGATAAGGATGGTCATCTACCAGTTAACTTCTTAACAGATAATGATATTACAGGAGGTAACTCTGGTTCTCCAGTTTTAAATGGAAAAGGAGAGTTAATAGGTTTGGCTTTTGATGGTAACATTGAAGCAATGGCAGGCGATGTTATTTTTGACGATGAATATCAACGTACTATTAACGTTGATATTCGTTACGTATTATTTTTAATAGATAAATTTGCGGGTGCTACTCATATAATTGATGAGCTTACTTTAGTAAAATAAATATATAAAGCATTAAAGATTCCCTTTGTTAAAGAACCCTGCTAAACAGTATTTTGTTGGCGGGGTTTCTTTTTTTGAAGCCATAGGCAGCAAAAAGAGACTTAATTTTCATTCCCTATCAATCGGTAAGACTGCAATTGTGAATCAGGAAGTAGTGAATGTTTAAGAAGTATAAAAGCCAAAATTAGGAGGTGAATATTTTAGTTATTGTCTTTAATATAAAGAAAGACCAACGCCAAATGAAGTTTGGTTGTGGTTATAATCAATTAGGCTTTCGCCATACCCAGTAAAAATCTGTGTATGAAACTTTAGGTTTTTATAAAAACGATATGAATAATCGAACCTTGCACTGCCACGGTTACTAGACCCTCCTCTTAAAGAATGACGGGTGGCTAATTCAAAATTATGATTGCCAATATCATATTTTAAGTTGAGCTCTGCCCGACCAATATATTCCTGAATATCTGGATTGTCATCTTTTTCTATATCTTCTTTTAGGCGTACCCAAGGTTTTAGAACAATTTGTAATTTATCTACTTCCCATCCAAATTGGAATACAACTCTATTCCAGCTTCTACTAAGTGGATTTGAGCGACCATTACTTTCATGATTTATCCCAACTCCAGCAAAAACACCTTTAAAGCTCCCTATTTGGTAGGGTGTTCCAAAAAGTATAAATGCCTCTGGCTGATAGTTAGTTTCTCTAAAAGGTCTAGAAAGTGTGTTATTGTATAACTGCCAGCGTGAGCTTTGGCTATAAGCACCCCAAACATCACCGCCTAAATCATCCCCAAAGACGTTGTGAAGTATTTTGGTTTTAAAACTAATTTGAAAAGCTAATTCTAAAGGGGTCATATGGAATAGATGTTGGCACAACGTTTTTTGGGTTTCCGCTAATAGGAGTTTTGTTTACACGTGTAGTGAAATTGCCAAATAAAATATAAAGTGGTTTGTATGGAAGCAGCTTAAACGCTACCTCTTCCGAACGGGATAAGGAATCTAACTACCATATTTCTGATAAAGTTGGGTATTTGTTTAGGTCTTGAGCAATGGATTGGAAGGAGCAAGAAATAAAAAACACAAGGAATGTAAAAATGCGATACTTCATCTAAAATATTTAGAGCGCAAAGATAGCGTATGAATTTATAAGCTCTTATTTATATTTGAACCAATTAATTGATTAATTAAATAAGTAACTTTTCTATTTTTGCTGAAACTAAAAATAATATATGGCCTCAGGATTTTTCGCAATATTAGATGATATCACAGTACTACTAGACGATGTGGCAATGATGAGTAAAGTAGCTGCAAAAAAAACCGCAGGAATATTAGGCGATGATCTTGCTGTTAATGCAGAGAAGGCTTCTGGGTTTGCATCTTCGCGTGAAATTCCGGTATTGTGGGCAATTACAAAGGGATCGCTACTAAACAAACTAATTATTTTACCCATAGCATTTTTATTAAGTGCTTTTATACCCGTAGCAGTAACTGTTGTTTTGTTGCTTGGAGGTCTCTATTTAGCGTATGAAGGTGCAGAGAAAATCTATGAATTCTTTTTCCCTCATGCGCACGCCAAAGAAGAAATTGTAAACGATGCAATGACCGAAACAGAAATACTTGCTATTGAAAAAGAACGAGTAAAATCTGCCATCGTAACAGATTTTATTTTGTCTTTGGAAATTGTGATTATCGCTTTAGGTACCGTAGTAACACAGCCCATAGGCACTCAAATTATAGTAGTTAGCATAATTGCTGTTTTAGCTACTGTAGGTGTTTATGGTATTGTTGCCCTTATCGTACGTATGGATGAAGCAGGTTACAAACTGATAAAAAGCAGTAAAAGAGAAAAGAGTTTTAAAAAAACCTTTGGACTCTTTTTGGTTCAGGCATTACCAAAGGTTATTAAGAGTTTAAGCGTAATAGGTACTATTGCTTTAATTTTAGTTGCAGGTGGCATCTTTGTTCACAATGTTGATTTTTTCCATCATTTCCTGCCTTCATTACCATCGTTTGTTGGGGAGTTTATTGTTGGTTTGTTAATAGGCTTTATTTGCTTGATGGTTGTTATGGGATTTACGAAATTTTTGAGCGTAATTAGGGAAAATAAATAATTATGCTTATCCTTTTGTTTCCCCATTAGTTTTTTCGTATTTTAAATTATGA
>CAZFUX010000174.1:0-4929 GCA_964522085.1 uncultured Aequorivita sp. | reverse complement strand
CTTTTGTGCTTTCTTGTTTATTAATTGAATTTATGAAATGTAAACTTAAGAAGTAGTGAAACTAATCAGATATCACCACAAATAATTACCAAATCTCTCTTTACTACTAACCATTATCTAATTCCTAAACTGTAACAAATCCCTCACCCATTCGTCATACTAACAACAACCAAAAAAAATCTCGTGGAAAACATTCTCACCATAAACAATCTCACCAAAAAATTTGGCGCACTTACCGCTGTAAACAATCTATCTTTTACTATTGAAAGAGGCAACGTTTATGGTATTCTTGGCCCAAATGGAAGTGGTAAAAGCACAACACTAGGCATTGTACTAAATGTTGTAAATAAAACTTCTGGCGACTTTAAATGGTTTAACGGAAGTCTTTCTACACACAATGCTTTAAAGAAAGTAGGTGCCATTATTGAACACCCCAACTTTTACCCGTATATGACGGCTATGCAAAACCTAAAACTGGTTTGTAAAATAAAAGAGGTTTCCGAAGTAAAAATTACTGAAAAGCTACAACTCGTTGGTTTGATCGATAGAAAAGACAGCAAATTCAGCACTTTTTCATTAGGAATGAAACAACGTTTGGCAATTGCTTCGGCATTGTTGAACGATCCTGAAATATTGATTCTGGATGAACCTACAAACGGACTAGATCCGCAAGGAATTCATCAAATTAGAGAAATAATTAGAACGATTGCTTCAACAGGAACCACAATTTTACTGGCTTCGCATTTGCTTGATGAAGTTGAAAAAGTTTGCACCCATGTTGTTATTCTTCGGAAAGGTGTAAGTCTTTATTCTGGAAGTGTGGATGGTATGAATGCCAGCCACGGGTTTTTAACGATGCAGAGCACTAATATGGAACTGCTTCAAACTGCGTTGGAAGGAAATGCTGCTTTTGGAATTGTAAAACGTGAAGGTGAATATGTAATTGCTTACCTCAACGAACCGATGGATACAACTGAAGTAAACAAACTTCTTTTTGAAAAAGGCATCACGCTTTCACACCTCGTAAAACGCAAAGAAAGCCTTGAAGAACAATTCCTTGAACTAACCAAACAAAACTAAGTATAGATGCTACGATTATTAAACATAGAACTTTTTAAACTGAAGCATAACAGGTCTGTAAAAGTTATTTCAAGCATTTATTTTATACTCATAACCTTCATTGCGCTTATAGCCTCAATTGAATTTAACTTTGGAAATATTCATTTTCGTGTTGCCGATCAAGGGATTTTCAACTTTCCTTTTATTTGGCACTTTAACACTTATATGGCAGCTATTTTGAAGCTTTTTCTGGCCATAGTGATTGTTTCATTAATGAGTAATGAATATAGTTACCGCACGCTAAAACAAAACCTAATCGACGGTCTTAGCAAAAGGGAATTTGTACTTTCAAAATTTCTGACGGTCTTACTATTTGCAGGTATTTCCACGATATTCATATTTTTGGTATCACTGATTTTAGGTTTAAGTTTTTCAGATTATAATGAAATCAGCATCATTTTCAGCGATATGGAATATGTCGCCGCATATTTTATAAAACTCGTTGCATTTTTCTCTTTTTGCTTATTTCTTGGAGTTTTGGTCAAACGTTCCGCATTCGCTCTTGGCTTTTTAATTGTTTGGCAAATAGCTGAATGGCTTATTTACGGATTAATGAAATGGCAGTTTTTTAAAGGCAGTGAAATTGCAGATACTATTGCACAATTTCTTCCGCTAAATGCAATGGCAAACCTCATCAAAGAGCCGTTTAGCCGTTTGGGTGTTGTACAATCTACTGCAAATCAACTGGGTGAAGACTTTACCAAAGACTATGCTGTAAGCTGGGTTAACATTCTAATTGTTTTAGTTTGGACGGCGTTATTTATTTACTGGTCTTACGCTATTCTGAAGAAAAGAGACCTTTAAAAAACAAGGACTTTAGTTGATTTTTTACCTATATTTAGCAAACAATCAACACTGCTTTACTTTTGAAACATTTTTTTTTTATAATCTGCGTATTACTTTCCGCTACAGTCTTTTCACAAGACATTGCACTGTACCAACAGTTTAATGGACAATATGATTACACAGCCTTCGGAAACACGCTAAATATTGAAGAAAACGGTCAAGGTGGAGATTGTTTTATTCTTACAAGTAGTAGTGCTGATTTTCAGTTAGCAACAAATCAAGAAGTTGCTGCAGCCTACCTTTATTGGGCTGGCTCTGGGGCTGGAGACTTCAATGTTACTTTTAATCAAACTCCCATAACTGCAGAACGTACTTTTAATACTACCTACAATAGTGGCGGTATAGATTATATTTATTTTTCGGCTTTTGCTGATGTTACTGATCAAATTATAACAACAGGCAACGGCAATTATACACTTTCAGATTTAGACCTTACACAAGTAATTCCGACCTATTGTAGTCCGCCGGGTTCGGGGACCAACTTTGGCGGTTGGGCAGTTACAGTTGTGTATGAAGATGTTTCGCTTCCTTATAATCAAGTAAATATTTTTGACGGTCTAGAAAACGTAAACCGGAACAATCAAACCTTAGAAATTCCATTAGATAACTTAATGGTTTTAGATACCCAGGGGGGCAAAATAGGTTTTTTAGCTTGGGAAGGCGATAAAGGTTTGGCGGTTAATGAAACCCTCAGAATAAACGATAATATCCTGAGTAATCCACCGCTAAACCCTGCCGATAATGCCTTTAATGGAACAAATAGCTTTACGGGTAGCGATGTACTTTACAATATGGATATAGATGTTTATTCCATTTCAAACTATATAAACCCTGGCGATACGTCAGCGACCATTCAACTTACAAGCGGACAAGATTTTGTGATGATCAATAATATTATCACAGTGTTAAATACAGAACTTCCCGATGCTACAATTTCAATAGACAATGTAATTGGCGCAAATGAATGTGATAATCGCGAGCTTACAGTTGCATATACCGTCTATAATCTCAATTGTACCGATGTTTTGCGAGCAGGAACACCAATCGCTTTTTATGCAAATGAAACGTTGGTCGCACAAAGCGCTACGCTAGCAGTAACTCCTATAAATGGCGAGGAAAGTGGGAGTGTAACCTTCACAGTTCCCAACACTATAGAAGTAGATTTTATTTTGAAGGTTGTTGTGGACGATACTGGCAACGGAACGGGAATTGTTCGAGAAATAAATGAAGATAATAACGAAGCCGAACTTCCAATTCACTTACCAATAAATCCAGTAATTACAGGGCTTCATAATTTGGAAACTTGTGATATTATAGGTGAAGAGTTTTTCGATTTAACCGAAGCCACTTCACAAATTGACCCAATTTACGACTTGAGTTATCATCTTTCTGATGTAGATGCACAGAACAATGAAAATTCAATTCCAAACCCTGAATATTTTCAAAATACCGAAAACCCACAGACTATTTATATTCGTGTTTCTAATCCCGATTGTACGCTCTTAGATAGTTTTACAATAGAAGTTATCCCTTGTCCGCTACCCGATGCCACAATTCAACTTTCAGAAACTTCAGCATGTCGCGGTAGAGCCTTATTAGTACCATTTACTGTTTATAATGTAGAATCAACAGGGCCTTTACCTGTAAATGTTTCAATAGCTTTTTATACTGAAGGAGTTTTACTTAAACTATCACAAACACAACAAATCATACCAATTGGTGGCAGTGAAAGCGGCGAAGTAGAAATTTTACTACCAGATAATTTACCGGATACATTTACAATTAAAGCTGTGGTAGATGACAATGGCAACGGAATTGGTTCGGTGGAAGAGTTAAAAGAAGACAACAACAGTTTTACACAAACAATTTCGTTTGAAAGCATCGCTCCCATTCCCTTTTTGCCAAATCTGCTTGAGTGCAATAAAGGTTTCGGAACTGCTATTTTCGACTTGACTGTTCAAGATTTTTTAATTCGAACTGGTGCTGATGATGAGATAAATTATTTTACAACTTCGGAAGATGCTTTGGAAAATAACAATCCAATCGGCAATGCTTCGGAGTATGAAAACGATACCAATCCGCAAACTATCTATGTTCGACTTGAAAACGATATTTGTTTTGCAACAGCTTCTTTTCAAATAAATACTGAAAAATGTGCTCCTTTTATTCCACAAGGTTTTTCACCCAACGGCGACGGAATAAATGATGAATTTGAAATAAGAAATCTGTTAAACATCTACGAAAACTTTGAATTAAAAATATTTTCACGCAACGGAAATCAAATCCACACTGCAAAAAATGCCGACGGTTTTTGGGATGGCGTTGCAACAGAAGGGCTTCTTTTTAAAGACAATCTCGTGCCTGTTGGAACTTACTATTACGTTTTGGCATTAAACGACCCTAAGTATCCCGAGGCTTTTATTGGGTGGGTTTATGTGAATTATTGATGATGATTAATACGTCGTTATTTGATTGGGAAATTCAAAAATATATGTTGTAACTAACGGCACAAAAAAATATTGTAAACACATTTGCTACCGAAGTTTTGTCCCTAGCGGGACATATTTAAATTGTGAACTTACTATATTAGACTGTACATAATGTTGCGAGAATTAGAGCTACATAATCTAACTTTGAATTATGAAAAGAGCACACAGAAGTTACAGTTTAGAATTTAAGAAAAAGGCAGTAAAATTAAGCTACGCCCGAGGTAGCGTAAAACAAATATGCGAAGAATTAGATGTTCCTATATCGGTGCCAGACTGATGAAGGCTAATGGATTATTTGCTAGAAGAAAACGTAAGTTTAAAACAACTACGGACAGTAACCATAACGATCCAATTGCTTCAAATATTTTAAATCGAAATTTTAAAGTAGCCAGAGTTAATCAAGTAAGGTTGTCGGATATCACTTATATATACTCACTCCATTTAGGTTTTCGGGAATCCAAGATTTCACTACCTA
>CAZFUX010000173.1:0-4948 GCA_964522085.1 uncultured Aequorivita sp. | reverse complement strand
AATTAATAAATTTAATCCTTTAATAATCGGTATCGGTTATTTAGGACTAGACAAATGAATTGAATTTTGAATCAGGACTATAAGGAAACAGGACATTTTGGGGACTGAACTCCCAAAAGAATTGTTAGGTGTAAACAAGGCTTAAATAAAACAAAACGGATTTTCATTAAATCCTAAAAAGTCTTGGATCTTGTAGCGAAGCGGTCTTGGTTCTTGAGTCTTTTTTCTTTCCTCCTTATTCTACTTTCTAAATTTTGACCATTTCAACAATATGCGAAACTACTTGCGAGGTTTCACTTACATTAAATTTTAGATCGAAGGCAATGCCTTGTTCGTTTTTTTCAACTAGAAGCTTTCCGTTTGTTATTGGGTAATAACCTGCTTCTCCTCTACAGAAACAATGTTTTCCGTAAAGTAACTTTACATCGGCTAAAGTTGTGTTTTCTTTGCTTAAATAATCTGTTCCTGCCGGGATTTCAAAATGAATAGTTTCAGAATAATTACCATCTGCCGTACCTTCGGGGCCTTCTTTTAAATAGGTGTATTCTACAACTGTATTCGTGCCTTCCGTCAATTCAGGGTAAAGTGCGCCTGTACCATCATCTTTAACGGTTAGGGTTTTGTTTTTATGAACTACTACACTACAAGTACCTTCCTCAAGGCAGGCTGTTATTTTGTTTTCCATTTGTAGTATACTTGTGTTGCTTAAAGTATTTATGGTGTTAGTCTGTGTTTTACATGCATTTAACATTAAAATAGGAAGTAGAAAGAGTAGTGCTTTCATAAGTTTGGTGATTTAGGCTTCGATATAATCCTGATGAAAAATCGGGATCACTTAGCTACCTTGTTTTTATATGTTAAATTCTGTTTCTAAAGTTTTTAATTCAGGTGGCTGAGTGTTTTGAAAACATAGCTCTAAATATTAATAGTTGCAGAAAACTTGATTTCTTTCAAAATGTACAGAAGGCAAGGGAGCCTATTTCTCAAGTTCAACCTCTAAATCTAATACATCTGGATTTTTTAGATATTCAATAAAAGGTTTTATTACAATTACTGTTTTTTTATCGGCAGAAAAAGTTGCGTCAGGGTTTGAGACTTTCTTTATTCTTTTGGGGAATGTATAGTTTAAAGTATAATTAGAACCTTCCATAAAAGTCGTTACTTTTTCTAGGCTATCCGTCTGTTCTTGGTGTAGTTTTTCATCTATTATATAAGCATCGCGCTTAAAAACCCCTTTTTCAAATGAATAGTTAACACCTACAACTTCAGGTGAGTCTTCTTCCTTCTTTACTTTGGTATTGGAATCTATGTGGGGCAATATATTACCAACCTGTTCTAAACCGTTCAGCATATTGTTCGCTTGGCTTATATCATTGAATTTGGTTGAAATATCATAAATAAGTTCAGAAGTTTCGGAATTTATTTTCATCTCTATATCGAAGTTTTTAAGCTTTTTCAGCTTATGTTGTTCTGCAGCGGAAAGCTTAGAAATACTGTCTTTCTTCTCTTCCAAAAACTGTTTTATATTTATAATAGTATCTATTTTCATTGGCGCTGAATCACTTAATGTCTTACCGCCTAAAGCCATCATTTTACTTAGATTTACCGTAATTTTTATGATGCCGCTACCGTCTTGGTTCATAACCATAGTTTCGGAAAACTGGCAGCTTACCAGACTAATTGCCAAAAGGCTTAAAATAATTAATTTTCTCATTATCGATTTATTTATTTGGGTTGTTTAAAATAATTAGAGCTGCAATAACGCCTGGAATCCAACCACAAATGGTAAGTATTAAAACAATCAACACAGAACCACAACCTTTGCCAATTACGGCAAGCGGTGGAAAAAGAATAGCAAGTAGGACTCTCCAAAAACTCATATGCAACAAATTTACGATTATTATTTAAGCTTTTTGGAATACCAATTTTAGCCTTTCTATGGATTTCTGGTTTAAGAGAGTTTAGTACCTTAGCGGTTTATTTTTTTTATATGAGTTTAAAAATACTTATTTTATTTATTATTTGCTGTTTTGCGGCGGCAACTAGTACAGCACAATACAAATTTTCGGGCTATGTAGATACAGAAACCATTGATGGAACAGTCTATCTTTCGGCGGTAGACGACTACAGAAAAATATCTGGCGTCTATCCTGAACAGATTTTTAATAAAACAATGCCTGATTCTACAGGTTACTTTTCATTTTCAGGCGATAATTTGCCATTAGAAAATAAAATTTACAGAATTCACGTAGATACGTGCAGTGAAAACGAGCAAAATACAACACATTTTACAGGGTATTGCCCAACAAGTAAAGAAATTGTTTTTATTGCGAATAACAGCGACACACTAGATTTGCCTTTTAGTTTTGATGATGAAATGTTTTGCAGCGTGGTTTCTAAAAATGAAAAAGCAAACGCTTTTTTAAAAATAGATTCTCTAACACATGAGATGCGTTTTGCTTTTGGCACCTACCGTAGCGAAGCAAACCGGCGCATTAATTCTAAAAAGTGGTTTAGTATTTTTCAGCAATATGGACTACAGATGCAGGAGCCTTTGGCAGAACTGTATAGTTATAGTTTTCTTTCAGATAGAACACAGCCTTTTCATACATACTATTTAGAGGATTTAAAAACAAATTTGTATTACGACGATTTAGTACTTCGCCTTTCAGAAAAATATCCAAATAGTAATTACGCTGAACAATATAGTGCAGAATTAGCTTCAGATAAATATTTAATTACTGCAATAAAATCAAAAGGTTTACCTTGGTGGGCTTATTTACTAATGGTAATTACAATTATTTCATTATTGGGAAATTATTTTCTATATATGAAATTAAAAAAACGAAATGAACTTATTTCCTCTAAAGAAGAATCGCTTTCAACACAAGAAAAGAAAATTTTGGCACTAATTCTTGATAATAAAACTAATAAAGAAATAGCTTCAGAAATGTTTGTAAGTCTCAGTACAGTAAAAACTCACATAAATAATCTCTACAAAAAGCTGAAAGTAAACTCTCGTGATGAGGTTAAAAACCTATACTCTAATTAAATTCAAACGGGGGTCTAGACCTTTTTTCAAACCATAAATTTTCCTCAGCTTTCATCTTTTTTAAATCTTCGTGGTGTTAATTTTAAAACCAACACTCATGAAAAATTTAATCCTCTTTTCCATTGCTTTTACATTCATTACACTCTCGCTAACGGCTCAAACAAGCTCATTGCGAATTAATACAGGCATTATTCTGCCTAAGGACAGTATTGTAAGTCAAGCTTTAATAACTTCGCTTGAAGCATTTTTACACGCTGCGCAACTACCAAGCGAAAAAAATAAATGCATTTTTGAAAGCCAAAAAATTGAAACTTTCATTTTGCTCGATGAAATTAATGGAATTGAGAAAAGCGGAAAATTTGAAGATGAATATTTCTACAAACCCTATTTAACAAATGTTGTTGCATTGAAGGACGGTAATTATTTGATACAAGTTTCCTACATCGGTAGTAATGAAAATGAATCTTTTTTAAGAGCAAGTTTTGAAATTATTGCGCATAAAACTAATAACACGTTCAAATTCTCTTCACCACTTTTAAAAAACACTAAAAACTGGAAGGTTAAAAAAGTTGGAAATAATATTTTTCATTATCAGAATACAATTAATGAAGCTAAGGTTGAAGAATTTGGCAAACTAGCAATTGCTTTTGACGACAAATTAAATTCAACTAATAAAATAACAAATTTTTATTGCTGTGAAAACATCATTGAGCTTCAAAAGCTTATAGGGGTAGATTACAAACTTGACTATAATGGAAGAGCCGAAAGCGTTTGGAGTTCCTCACTTGGCGATAGAAAACTAATAGTTTCAGGTAACAACAACGCAAATTTTGACAATTTTGATACACACGATTTATTTCATGATAGACTAAGTTTAGTAATAAGCAGAAGCAAGTTAAACAGAGCTGTAGATGAAGGCTGTGCATACCTTTATGGTGGTAGTTGGGGGTTGTCTTGGAGAGAAATATTTGAAACTTTTAAAGAACAAATTGCAAGCAATAAAAATATAAATTGGTTGGAAATAAAAGAAACACCTGTTTACTTCAAAACAAAAGAATATAACAATTCAGCAGACTATATTGTTAATGCATTATTGGTTCAGAAAATAGAAAAAGAAAAAGGTTTTACAGCTGTTTGGCAGCTACTGAATATTGGGCCTGTTAAAAAAGGGAATGAAGAATATTATAAGACACTTGAAAAACTAACAGGCATTACAAAAGCAAATTATAATGATAAAGTATGGGAATTAATAAAAAATGAAAACTTTCACAATTAAGGCTATTAATAAGAAAAACTAGGAAACGTGGGATTCGTGACTCGTTAATTCGTGATTCGTTGCTTAAAAATGCTTCTTCCCCTATTTGCAAATTTAATAGAATTTGAAAATTCATCATCAAGGGGAAGGTGTTCCCTGTAACGTAATATCAGTTTTAAGCAAGATATACTGTTCGGGAGACGGAAGGGGTGAACTTCCCTGATTAGAGTTGACCGTTTTTAGTTTATTAATTCATTGTCAATCATCAAGCATCTTTTCTCTTATGAAGTTTGTTTTTTTATTTGGAATTAGTCGTGTCCGACTAAGATATAAGACCGCTTACTTCGACAGGCTTGCTACAGGGAACTGAAAGACGTAAGACATAAGACTTGCTTCTTAATGGGTTGGTAATTAGGTTAAATTGATTAAACACACTTTTTAATTATTAAATTTTAAGAATAAACTTAATAGCAAGTTGTTCCTTTATAAAAATGCTTAAAACACCTGTTATATTTGACCCCAACAGAATTTTGCAATATTTTAATCGGACACTAATGATTTGGAATTTGAAATTTTCCTTTTGGGACAATAGCGTCCTAAACGTTTAAAAAAGAGAAAGGGAATTTTGTTCCACAAAGTTA
>CAZFUX010000172.1:0-4950 GCA_964522085.1 uncultured Aequorivita sp. | reverse complement strand
TGGAACAAAATTCCCTTTCTCTTTTTTAAACGTTTAGGACGCTATTGATTTTCAACCATTATACCGAAGCAGATTTTAAAGATTATTTTACGTTAGTTAGCAATTCTGAGGTAATGAAAATGGTAACAGGCCATCCTGATGTTGAAGCTGATGTCAAAAAACGTCTTGAACGAATGCTGATAATTAACCAAGAAACTCCTGAAATAGGCCATTATAAAGTAACCTTAAAGCGCGACGGTAGTTTTGTAGGGCATTCAAAGTTAGTAATGACCAAAGAAAACGAAGCTGAAATTGGCTACCTACTTATGCCAGAACATTTGGGAAAAGGTATAGGTTCTGAAATAGCGGAAAGATTAGTAATGCTTGGAAAACAAGTTGATGGAATTAATACTTTAATTGCAATCATAGATCCTGAAAACACAGCTTCAAAAAGAATTTTGGAAAAGCAAGGCTTTCAATGGGATTATGATGGCGAATACATTGGTTTGCCTGCGGCTTATTATAAAATGAAGGCGTAATAAAAACCCTTGCGAAATTTTGCTAAAAAAATCTTGGTGTAATAATACGCTTTTGTTTAAAAATTAAATTGAAATTAACCACTATTTCGTACGAACTTGAGCCTACGGCTTTAAGATCTGAGGTCACATGATCATAAGCATAACCTAAGCGAATATTTTTCGAAATCTGAAACCCGACCAAACCGCTAAAACTATCATCTAATCTATATGATCCACCAAGTTCCAGCCTGTTATAAAACAAAGCGTTTAGGTTTACATCGCATGAAATTGGTGTCTCAAAAGCAGATTTTACTAGTATGGATGGTTTCAACTTAACGTTTTCTGAAAGCTGAAAAACATATCCCGCCGTAGCAAAATAGTGATTGGTTTCAGAACCATATTTAGGTCCGTTTTCATCTAAATGAACAGACTTTAGCATATTGGGAACCGATATGCCTAAGTAAAAATTATCATTATACAGAAAAGCGCCAGCGCCAATATTTGGATAGGTATTGTTTATGTTTTCAGAAAAAAAAGGATCGTTTGGGTCTTGCACTTCCAAAGTTGAAAGACCAACATCATGGAACGTTACTCCAGCTTTAAGCCCTAAAGCCAAAGAGAGGTTGTTTTTAAGCCGAAGCGTATAAGAGAAGTCTCCAAACACATTCGTTTCCCTTACGGGCCCTAATTCGTCTTTAATGGCGGAAAGCCCAAGGCCAATGTTATCAGAAATTGGCGAATGTCCCGAAAAAGTATAGGTTACAGGGTTTCCATCTAAACCCGCCCATTGGTTTCTGTAAAGTGCAGTAAGTGAAAGCCCATCTTTAGAACCTGCATACGCTGGATTAATAACATTCATATTATACATATACTGCGTGTATTGCGGGTCTTGCTGCGCTTGTATTTTAGTGCATGGTAGTATAATCAATAAGAAAAAAAAAAGTGGTATGTATAACTTTTGAGTCATTGTGCAGACTATGATTTTAATAATTTAAAGTATAATTTTTTAATTGAAAAAACTACAAAAATAGGAAAAAGATCGCTCAGACCACCTAAATATCGTGGTCCAGCATAAGTGCGAAAAGGATTTCCTTCATACTTTCCGTCGTATTCCTTTAATTCTTTCGGACTGAAAATTTTTGCCTCTTCATATTGAAAATCGTTATCATGCTGCTGCAAAAAATTATTCGAAATTACTATTTGGTCAAAAAGATTCCAAGCGTGTTTATAGTTTAAACTGCCCGAATATTTAGTTAGCAAAAGTTCCATAGGATTATAAAAGTCTGTGCCTTTCAAGGCTTTAGAGCTTTCACTTGTTGGGTCATCATTAAAATCGCCCATTACAATTATTTTTGCGCTCGGGCTTTCAGCTTTTATTTTTGAAATTACTTCTCGGTTTTTCATAGCTGTCGCCACGCGTTTGTGGTTTGTTTCCTCAACTCCTTCACGCCTAGATTGGTTTACCAAAATGTGAATAATTTCATCTTCAACTTTTCCTTTCACATATAAAATATCGCGTGTAAAATCGCGAATGCCTTCATCATTGTTAACCAATAAAGTTATGGCTTCTTTATGAAGTGTCTGAAAATATTTTTTTCTGAAAAGAAGTGCCGTATCAATCCCTCGTTCATCTGGCGAATCAAAATGTACATAACCGTAATCCTTGTTTTTCAGAAATTCTGAATTTACCAAATCCTTCAAAACCGTTTCATTTTCAACTTCGGCAACTCCCAAAAGCAAAGGTGGATGCGTAGTTTCAGCATAACCTAATTACGAAATTACCTTTCCTATATTTCTTCAACTTTTTGTTGTATCGGCTTTCGTTCCAGTCCATTTCGGTGCCTGGTGTAAAGTCGTCATCTAGTTTTTCGGAGTCGTTTTTAGTGTCAAAAAGATTTTCCAGATTGTAAAATGCTACTGTGTAAAGGTTTTTCATTTTTAAAGTAAAAAAGGTTATTTCTGTTAAATGCTTGTAAAGTACAAAAAACTCTTGCTAAGTGTTTCGTACATTTGTGGTATAACTGAATATATGATTGAAGAAGCAAATATTTCCTACGAAAAAACAATACTTATCGGCCTGATTACAAAGTTTCAGGACGAAGACAAATCTGAAGAATATCTGGACGAGCTAGAATTTCTGGCATATACAGCAGGTGCAGAAGTTTTAAAACGCTTCACTCAAAAAATGGAGGTACCCAACCCAAAAACTTTTGTAGGTACTGGAAAGCTTGCAGAGGTAAAAGCCTTTGTAGAGGAAAATGGTGTAGGCGTTGTAATTTTTGATGATGAACTTTCGCCTTCACAGCAAAAGAACATTCAAAAAGAGTTAGACTGTAAAGTGCTGGATCGCACCGACTTAATACTCGATATTTTTGCACAACGCGCACAAACAAGTTATGCACGAACACAAGTAGAATTGGCGCAATATAAATATTTATTACCTAGATTAGCAGGTATGTGGACTCACTTAGAGCGTCAGCGTGGTGGTATTGGTATGCGTGGTCCTGGGGAAACAGAGATAGAAACTGATAGGCGAATTGTACGCGACCGTATATCATTATTACAAGAAAAGCTGAAGAAAATAGACCGCCAAATGGAAGTGCAGCGTGGAAACCGTGGTGCTTTGGTTCGTGTGGCTTTAGTAGGCTATACAAATGTTGGAAAATCTACGTTGATGAATGTAATTAGTAAAAGTGATGTTTTTGCCGAAAACAAACTTTTTGCAACCCTCGATACTACGGTTCGGAAAGTGGTTATTGGCAATCTTCCATTTTTGCTTACGGATACCGTTGGTTTCATCAGAAAACTACCTACGCAACTTGTAGAATCCTTCAAAAGCACGTTAGATGAAGTGCGCGAAGCAGATTTGTTGCTTCATATTGTAGATATTAGCCATCCTTCTTTTGAGCATCACATAGATTCGGTAGATAAAATTCTTGAAGAAATAGGAAGCACCGATAAGCCTACAATAATGGTTTTCAATAAAATTGACGCTTACGAAGCCGAAGAAATTGAAGAAGACGATTTAATGACCGAAAAAACCAAAGAACATTATAGCTTAGAAGAATGGCGACAAACGTGGATGGCAAAACTAAACGGCGATGCAATATTCATTTCAGCCTTAAACAAAGAAAATTTCAATGAATTTAGAAAGCTAGTTTATGATAGAGTTAAGGAAATACATACTACTCGTTTTCCGTATAACAGCTTTTTGTATGATGAATATACGGAGGAGATTTAATAACTTCTTCCCGAAAAAATAAAAAGCCTTATAGATTTTAAAAATCTATAAGGCTTTTTATTTTTTCGGGAAGAAGTCGTAAGTCGTTTTTTAGAATCCGTAAGTAACGCCAATTCCTAAAGCTTCACGAATTTGGAAACCTTGTGCAGCATTATCATCATAAATAGCTTGGAATGTTGCATTTGCAGAGATATACTTATTCACTTTAAAAAGCATATTCATAGTATAATCTATATTAACATTCTGTGGATCTTGTAGGTAGTTAGAATATAAGTTCAAGATGTTCTCCATTGAAATGTTTTCCATCAAATCTACTTTATAATATGCAGAAACTGCTGCACCAAATTCAAAGCGCATGGTTTCATTTGCATCAACACCAAAATATGACTTTTCGTTGAATGCTGCGATTGCTATAGGATCGTTACCAACATCAGTAAATTCTTTACTTACAAAAATTAAACGAGCTGTTGCAGGTGCAATGTTTACGTATAAATTATCGCTTTTTTTCCAAAGCATACCAGGACCAAACTGTAGGTAACCTGGAGACATAAATTTAGTGATTTCGGTTCGGTAGTTTTTATCTTCTTGGTTAAGATCTTTATCAAACGCATAACCAGAAGTCATTTGTGTTTTAAAGTTTACGAAAAACGAGTAATACCAGTTACTTTCTTTAACCTGTCTTCCCAAAATAGAGTTAAGCTCTAAACGGTCGTTTGTTTTACGAGCGTATTTGTCGTCTTTATTTTTGGTTATACCATATTCTGCGATTATACGGTTGTTCCAGCTAATCTTGTCGTGCTTATAGTTAAAATCGTACGTAAGGTTAAGGTTACCTGCAATGTTTGAGGTTCCACCGCCAGTCCATTCGTGGTTAAAAGCAGCTTGGTTGAATAATAACGAAATGTTACCTGCACGTGTCCAGCCATTTGGGATAGTGTCTTTAGCGGCTTCATCTTGAGCACTCATTATAAATGGTGCAACAAAAACTGCTGTGAGGAGTAGTAGTTTTTTCATAATTTTTAGTTTTTAAAATTTGCGCAAAAATAGCTACTCTTTTTAACATTTGATAGTTTTTAAATGAAAAAAAGGTTTTATTGAAGTTATACTTATACTCACTCCATTTAGGTTTTCGGGAATCCAAGATTTCACCACCTAAGTTAACCGATTAATAATCAATTATTTAGCATTATTTTTCTTGGTGTTGTCAATACT
>CAZFUX010000171.1:0-4993 GCA_964522085.1 uncultured Aequorivita sp. | reverse complement strand
TGTGGAACAAAATTCCCTTTCTCTTTTTTAAACGTTTAGGACGCTATTGATTTCAGAATAATGAATTATTGCAACGTCACTATCAAATCATCTTTCATAACCATTGTTCCCGGTTTTAAGGAAACAGATTGAATTTTTCCTGCTTTATTGGCTGTAATTGTAGTCTCCATTTTCATGGCCTCAATAATAAAGAGGTGATCGTTCTTTTTAATTGTGTCTCCTTCTTTTACTAAAATTTTATACAAACTTCCTTGTAGTGGTGCACCATATTGATTGGTGTTCTTCGGATCTATTTTTAAATGAGCTTCTTTTTCAATTTTAATGGACTTGTCTTTTATTTCCACAAAACGGTTTTCACCATTTACTGAAAAGAAAACAATGCGCACTCCGTCTTCATTAGGAATTCCTATTGAAAGTAGTTTTACTATTATGGATTTTCCGGGCTCTAATTCAATAATAGCCTCTTCGCGAAGTTTCATTCCGTAGAAGAAATTTACTGTAGAAAGAATGGCAACATTTCCATATTTTTTATAACGCTCGTGTGCATCTTCAAAAACGCGTGGATATAAACTATAAGAAAGAAAATCTTCAAATTCTATACGACGCGTAAAACCCTGCTGAAAAGTTTTACTGAATGCTTTAAATTCTGAATCAAAATCTATCGGTTCTAAATGTGCATTCGGTCTGTCTGTGTACGATTTGTTGTTTTTTAGAATTATTTTCTGAAGTTTTTTAGGAAATCCGCCCATTGGCTGACCCAAATCTCCTTTAAAGAAATTAATTACAGACTCTGGAAAAGAAACGTCTTCGCCACGTTCCATAACGTCTTCTGGCGTTAAATTGTTTGTAACCATAAAAATAGCCATATCGCCCACAACTTTAGAGCTTGGCGTAACTTTTACCAAGTTGCCGAACATTTTATTTACTTCGGCATACATTTTTTTAACCTCGTCAAATTGATTGCCAAGACCAAGACCTTCCGCTTGCGGGCGTAAATTTGAATATTGTCCGCCAGGGATTTCGTGTTGGTATACTTCTGCAGTTCCTGCTTTTAAACCAGACTCAAAAGGATAGTACATTTCGCGAACGTCTTCCCAGTAATTTGAAAATTCATTTAATTTAGTAATATCAAATTTATTTTCGCGGGGTTGGTTGCGCATCATTTCAACTATAGAATTGAAATTAGGCTGCGATGTTAAACCTGAAAGTCCACCTAAAGCAACGTCCACAACATCAACACCAGCCTCAATAGCTTTTAAATAGGTTGCAGATTGAATGGAAGAAGTATCGTGTGTGTGTAAATGCAACGGAATTTTCACGGTGTCTTTTAGGGCTGAAACCAATTCCGCAGCTGCGTACGGTTTTAAAAGACCAGCCATGTCTTTAATGGCGATCATATGTGCGCCAGTATTTTCAAGATCTTTCGCAAGTTGAGTGTAATACTTTAAAGTGTATTTTGTTTCTTTCGGATTTAAAATATCTCCTGTGTAACTTATTGCAGCTTCTGCAATTCCACCCGTTTTATTTCGAACATAATTAATGCTCGGTTCCATTGCTTTTATCCAGTTTAATGAATCGAAAATTCTAAAAATATCAATTCCATTTTCCCACGAAGTTTCTATAAACTTTTCAATAAGATTATCTGGATATGCTTTGTAGCCAACGCCATTTGAACCACGAAGCAACATTTGGAAAAGGATATTTGGCATTAATTTGCGAAGCTCACGCAAACGTGTCCATGGGCTTTCGCTTAAAAATCTGTGGCAAACATCAAAAGTAGCGCCGCCCCACATTTCTATACTAAAAGTGTTGGGGTGATTTTTCGCGAAACTTTCGGCTGCAGTAACCATATCATACGTTCGCATTCTTGTTGCGAGTAGTGATTGATGGGCATCGCGGATGGTTGTGTCTGTATAATGAATCTTTTTTTCATCTTTTAGCCACGCACAGAATTTCTCAGGTCCAAGTTCGGTAAGCAAATCTTTTGTGCCTTTTGGAAACTTTGCATTTGGATCGAAAGTTGGAACTTTTGGTGACCTAAACACTTTCGTTTTATCGATAAACTTTACATCTGGATTTCCATTTACGATTATTTCACCTAAATAATTTACAATTTTTGAAGTACGATCCTGCGGAAGTTTTATGTTGAATAATGAAGGTGTATTGGCAATAAAGTTTACGGTTGCTTTTCCTTCTTTAAATGTTTCATTCTGAATTACATTCTGAAGAAAATGGATGTTGGTTTTTACACCGCGAATTCTAAATTCTTTTAAAGCACGAGTCATTTTACGAACGGCACCGTCTAAAGTTCTACCGTGAGCCGAAACTTTTACGAGCATCGAATCAAAAAACGGACTTACGCTATAGGATTGATAAATACTACCCGCATCCAGACGGATTCCCATTCCAGAGGCACTTCTATATGTTGTAATTGTACCGTAATCTGGTGTAAAATTATTTTCCGGATCCTCGGTTGTTAAGCGACATTGCATTGCAAAACCGTAAGTAGCGAGCGAATCTTGATCGTAGATTTTTATTTGTTTGTCTGAAAGTTTGTAGTCACCAGCAACAAAAATTTGTGTTTTTATAAGGTCTATGCCAGTTACCATTTCGGTTACTGTGTGTTCTACTTGAATTCTAGGATTAACTTCTATGAAGAAAAGATTGTCTTCTTTATCTACTAAAAATTCTACAGTACCTACATTATTGTATTGAACTTCTTCAGCAATTTTAATGGCATACTTATAAAGATCTTGTTTTACTTTTTCTGAAACATTAAAGGAAGGAGCAACCTCAACCACTTTTTGGTAGCGTCGTTGTACAGAGCAATCACGCTCAAATAAATGGCGAATATTTCCGTGGTTATCTGCTACAATTTGAACTTCCAAATGTTTTGGGTCTTCCACATACTTCTCCAAAAACATCGTGTCATCACCAAAAGCATTTAGGGATTCACTTCTTGCAGATTCAAAATTATTATTTAAATCTTCTTTGGTTCTAATTATCCGCATTCCGCGTCCGCCACCGCCAGAGGCTGCTTTTAGCATTAATGGATAGCCGATAGATTTTGCTTCCGAAAGAGCTATTTTAAGATCAGTTAGTTTTTTGGTATTGCTTTTTATAATAGGAACGTTGCATTTTTCAGCAATCTTTTTAGCTGTAATTTTATCGCCTAAAGCGTCCATTACTTTTGGGGCTGGACCTATAAAAATGATTCCGTTTTTGGCGCAGTTACGGGCAAATTCAGAATTTTCTGACAAAAATCCGTAGCCGGGATGGATGGCATCTACGTTTTTTGATTTAGCTAAAGCGATTATAGCATTGCCATCTAAATATGGTTTTAAAGGTTGGTTGTTTTCGCCTATTTGATAAGATTCGTCGGCTTTGTAACGGTGTTGAGAGTAGCGATCTTCATAGGTATAAATTGCAACCGTTTTTAAATTTATTTCTGTGCAAGCACGCAAAACTCTTATAGCTATTTCGCCACGATTGGCAACCAATACTTTTTTAATTTTCATGACATGATAGGTAGATTATTTTGAAATTTTACTCAACAGGCTAAAGGTAATTAATACAATGCACGCATAAGATAGGTTGATAAGTTTTTTCAAAAAAATTTTATGATGAAATAATATATGGGTTTTCACTTTTGTAGTTTCGAATTACAAAACCTAATGCGCTTTGTAAAATTTCACCCATATTCTTAGATTTCTTGAAGTTTACATCTCCAGTAAGTTCTAAAAGACTTGTCTTTAATTTTTTAATTTTTTCGGGTGGCGAGATGTTATCATTGCGCATACAAGCTATCAATTCTTTAAGGCGTTTATTTTCGCTGTTGGCTCTTTTTGCCAATAGTGATCGCTCTTCATTTTTGTATTGTTCTATTGATGCTTCTTGAAGCAAGCCCATCGTCATTTTTACAAGTTTGTTGTTCTCTTTTAGAAACTGTGGTTTGTATACTTTTACATTGCCTTCATAACTTTGCTGATCAAAATCTATGGCGCGAATTCTATATTGAATCCGGTCAAAATCGTGGGTTAACACCATTACGTAGTTATAAGAACGCATATCTCCCAGTAAACGCACAAAGCATCTTTCGTTGAATTTTACAAACTCTTTTGCTATTTCCTGCTTATCTCTTTCTGAACAAGTTTCAAGATTGTTTTCAATAAAATCGTCGCCAGGAATTCCAGAAATATGTTCTTCAATCAACGTATTTCCGTGAACCAAAAAGTTGATATGGTTTGGTGAAAGTAAATGCTCTAATTCAAGACCGTAAACGCGAGAAGCATCAGCTTTTTTAATGTATAAAAAAATATAATTATCGTTTAGAATATTTCGAACTTTTATGCGGAAAGGTTTAGAATTTCCGAAGGTGCAAAAGTCTATACTATCAATATTTATATAGGGTAGCAGTGTGTCGCTTCCATCTGAATGTAATATGGAATACATTCTTTTTAGACTGAGATGGATTTCTTCAGTTTCAAATTCAGAATAGTAAACACTTACCCACAGCGTATCATTTCCGTTTTTATCGAAAACTGTTACTGAACCTTGAAAACGCAGCAAATCGTCATAATAAATCGGAATTTTTATGTTTCTGCTGTGACGGGTTAAGTATTCTGAAAGCGCATCGGTAATAGGGTAGGCGGGTTTCTTTTTTGAAATAAGTTTTTTGTCGTCCTCCATAGCTGTGGAAATTTCTTTAAAGATAGTTTTAAAAAAATGACTTAGGACAAAAAGGACTTACGACTAAAAATTCTGAATTGATAATTCTGACTTCTGAATAGAAAAGTTATTCCTTCACAAATTTTTTCAAAGCAATATTTTTTCCAGAATATAGCTGAATAAAATAAACGCCCGTAGCCAAGCTAGAAACATCTACAGTTGGAGAAATGGTGTCAATATCAAGTTGCAAGACACAACTGCCCGTCATTGTGTAAATATACTCACTACACATAGGAACCCGAAAAATCGGGTTTAATAATTTGAA
>CAZFUX010000170.1:0-5068 GCA_964522085.1 uncultured Aequorivita sp. | reverse complement strand
AATTTTCAAATTATTAAACCCGATTTTTAGGGTTCCTATGTGTAGTGAGTATAATACCAAGAACGGCATCATCAAAAACAATATCAAAATCCTTAAAATTTAGTTCGCCCAGAATAATTTTCATAGGTTTAGAAGTAGTTTCTACGGCAACTAAAGTTGTATCAGCAGGTGCAAAAGCATATCTGCCTCAAGCGATTTTGAATACACTAGAGTATCACCTTTTTTATCTTCAAGATAAAGCCCTTTCAGCATAATATTACCGTCAAAAGTGATAAAAAGTTTTTCTATTTCTACTTTAGTATTGGTTTTATCGGAGGCATATGTAACGGCGCGTTGCACTATAATATCCTGTCCCCAAGGACTTCGGATAAATAGCACACGCAAAATGAACAGAGTTATAAGAACTGCGAAAATTCTTCCCAGAATTCTTAAAAACCTATATTTCTTTAATTTCTTTTTCTTTTCCAAAAGCATTTTTTTGGGTTTTCAAAAGTACGGAAATTCTATACTAGTACGTATGGTAAAACCTTTAAGCAATAATATTATTATTAAATATATATTATTAAAACTTGTAGGTTTAATTAATAAGTGCGAAATTGATGTCATATTAAAAATACACCTGAAAAAGTAATTTAAAATTAAGGCGAAAAAGTATAATTATGAAGAAAACAACTTTGATGCTTATTATAGTAATGAGCATAATTTCTTGTTCTAAAGGCGATGATACCAATTCAACTGCAGAATATTTCAGCATTACAAATAATCAAATCTTTGAATTTGATTTAGGGGCTTTTGGAGATGAAGATGGAGCACGGATTATTACCCAAGCAGCGCATTTTGAAATTAGCGAACTTAATGGAAATGGTGTTATAACTTATACCTATAAGGCTCAATCAGGATATGTTGGAACCGATTTTGTAAGTATTGAAACCACTAAAGGTTCTGACGGTTCAAGTAATAGTGATGTTATTGAAATTGTGGATATTAGGTTTAATATTATTGAATAGATAGTCTTAAACTATAATACTCGTGATTCATATAATTTAAAAAATATGTCTAAAAAAGAAATATCTACAAAGCAAAGTGATGAACTTTTCAAAACATTAGAAGCTCGTTTTATAAAAAATAAGAACTGTCATGAAGGTATTGAATGGCTTAAGGTAAAAGAAAAATTGGAGGCTAACCCAGAAAAAATATGTTCGCTAACATTAAAATTAACGAATCATGAATTAACATTTAATAAGATTACTCCCTTTCGTGTTCCTCTAAATCTTTCCGTAGATCCAATTTCCTAAGTTTTGGGAAAAAGAACCCTGTTCCTAATACGGTTAAAATCGTCATTCCGCCTCCAAAAACTATAGCGGTAACTGTTCCCATTAGCTTTGCTGTTAAGCCACTTTCAAAAGCTCCCAATTCATTTGAAGACCCTACAAACATAGAGTTTACGGAGGCTACACGACCACGCATTGCATCTGGCGTGCGCAATTGAAGAATTGTCTGTCTAATTACCATAGAAATACCATCTGTTACCCCACTTAAGAAAAGCGCAATTACAGAAACCCAAAACCAAGTAGAAACTCCAAAAACTATTATACAAATTCCAAATCCGAAAATAGCCGCAAGTAATTTGTACCCCGCATTTTTAGTAAGCGGAAAATGTGCAGAAGTAAACATAATTAGCAAAGCACCCACAGCTGGTGCAGCACGTAGTATACCAAATCCTTCTGGTCCTACTTTTAAAATATCTTGCGCATAAATAGGCAGTAAAGCCACGGCTCCACCAAACAAAACAGCAAACATATCTAAGGTTAAGGCACCTAAAATTACTCGTGTATTTCTTACAAATTTTATTCCTTCTTTCAGGCTTTTCATTATAGGTTCGCCAATATTCGGATTTAATATTGGTTTCTTCGGAATTTGTAATAAGAGTACTAAGGCCATCAACGAAAATGCAAAAACAAAACACATAGACCATTGAACACCAATCCAATGAATAAAAAAGCCTCCCGCAGCAGGCCCAACAACAGCACCCATTTGCCAAACAGAACTGCTCCAAGTGGCGGCATTGAGATATATTTTTTTAGGAACTAATAATGAAAAAAGAGAAAAAATTGTTGGCCCTAAAAACGCACGAACCAGTCCGCCAAGAAAAACCAAAAAATAAACCGAATATAGCACGGTATTAGTTGAAAGATCGCCCACTACTTTAGGCCAAGTAAGCAGAAAAAGACCAAGACTAACTACCGAAAAACCGAAAATACATTTTACAAGAAGGCCACGTTTTTCGCGCTGATCTACAATGTGTCCTGCAAATAGTGCCATTGAAACTGCAGGAATAACTTCCATTAATCCTATAAGTCCCAGAGACCACGGGTCTTTAGTTATGCTATAAACTTCCCACTCTATTATTACAAATTGCATGCTCCACGCAAAAACCATCGCGAAACGAACAAATAAAAAAATATTAAACTCTCGAAATCGTAATGCGGCGTACGGATCGTTTTTCTTCATTCAAAAAAGAAATTGCAATTTTATGAAAGATTGTTTTTTGAAGCAGATAACTTCAGCACACCAAAAGTACTATACCAAACTGAATATGGCAATGGCATAAAGATAAAACCGCACAAAGCGAAGTAACCCAAAAAGAAGATAATTTCTGAATTTATAATTAATCATCCCAGCAGCCATACTCGTCATAGAAAAAGGTATCGGCAACAAAGCACCAACAACAATAAGAAAACCACCCCATTTTTGGATTTGTTTAAGGTGTTTTTTCATTTTTCCTTCCATATAGGCATAGACTTTAGGGATGGTAAAAACCCATTTGCCAATGAAATACGAAATAATACCGCCAAGGTAAGACAATGCAGCTAAAAGCGTTAAATAAAGTAGTGGCTCTGGCATCTTATCGCTCCAAGCAATAAAAATTTCTGGAGGAACAAGACCTAGTAATGATTCAGAAATAAGAAACACCGTTAAAATGCTTAATGGTGCATAGGTTTCAGTAATATAAGTGAAAAGATTACTAAAATCTACTACATAAAGGTCTAACACAATAAGTGCTAGAACAACTAAAACTATTGGTATAATAGCTTTTTTAAGCCTTTGACCAACAAACGAATAAAACCCCGTGTATTTATAATACAAGTGGGTACGTTTTAATTTATTGGTTTTAGATTTTTTTGTGACTTCCATTTATAATTCAAATAATTTTTACTTCTTCAACATCATCTTCAAATTTAACTAGAAAGGCTAAATATAACGCAAAGATATACTTACCCCCCCTACTCTGCAACCTATTACAAACTATTCGCGGTTAATTGTATGTTAAACATTTTCAAAAATTCTATTATAAGAAAATGTTAATTTTTAGTTAAATCATTACTCTGTATTGCATAGTACTGTAGCAAAAAAAGGAGCTAAGCCGTCTTTTAAGTATAACCCAATAAACTATATTATTATGAGAACTTTAGACAGCAATCAATTAACAACAAAAATGAAAACTTCAAATGCATATTCTTGGAATATGAAAAGAAGGTGTCGCTAAAAAATTAATCAATAAACTATTATAATTTAAAATTATGAGAACATTAAACAGTAACGAGAATCAACACAGACCAATTAGTTCCAATTCTTATAACTGGAATTTGAAAAGACGTTTTAAATAACTCAGAGCATCAAAACCCAAAAAAGAATTAACTATGAAAAGCTTAAGAAACAATCAAAAGAGAATTAAATGCGGGTTGCAAAAGCAACATACGTTGAATTACCTATATACCAACCAACAATTGTTTGAAGACCCTACTATAAGAAAAACATGCAGATACGTGTATTGAAAAGATTAGAGATTAATGGCAACTGAAGCTGGATTAAAGAAATTTGATCTAGTTTTTCTATTTTTTTGAATATGGTTTTCGCTATATGGTGGTTTTAGGCTCAGGCTTTTTCCGTTCTGGCATTGGGCCTCGTAAATGAATTACTAAACCATTCAAGAAGTTACGTAGAAACTGATCGCCACATTCCATATATTTTTCGTGGTTTTCATTTCTGAAGATAGCTCCCAACTCACTTTTACTTACCGCAAAATCTACCAAAGAACATATTTTTACAATATCATCATCACGTAGTTTGTGGGCCACGCGTAGTTTTTTCATTATATCATTATTGGTTAAAGCCATAAATAGATTTTTTTCAAAGATATGTTTATTTAATTTTAGACTTATATCGTAAGACATAAAGTCTTAGGTCTTTTTTAATAAACTTCCCTCCTATTTTTTACCCGTTGGAACCATATAGACCGGAACCTTTGTGTACTCCAAAACACTTGACGCGACTGTCCCTAAGAATATTTTTTCTAAAGTGCTGTGGCTGTGTGTGCCCATTATAATTAAGTCTGCCTTCCATTCTTTTACATATTCCAGAACCTTTTGGGCAGTGTCTCCTTCTGCTAAATGAGTTGTTATGTTTTTACCTCCTAAATGGGTTGCAGTTTTATCAAGATAATCCTGCGCTACTTTTACAAATTCCTCTTGAATTCTATAATCTACAGGGAAAGCGTAACCTTCGTAACCCATAAAAGGTTCGTATTGCATCCCGTAATAACGTACGTCTGCTAACACGTGAAACAAACAAACTTCAGCATCCATAAGTTTTGCAAGTTCATACCCCATATTCACTACTTTTTCTGAATTTGGGTTGTAGTCTAAAGTAATCAGTACTTTTTTCATGATTAAAAGTGTTTCCTGTAAAGTTAAGACAGACTTTTGAGAAAAGACAATCTCAATAATATTTTTTTCTAAAATTTTAACTAAACTGAACTTTTAAGGAATTGTACTAATCGCTTTCTTCAAGTTTAAAAAAATCATTTACCGGTTTATCAAAAAGTTTTGATAGTTTAAGCGCCAATAACGTTGAAGGCAAATATCTATTGGTTTCAATGGAATTAATGGTTTGCCTAGAAACACCTATTCTCTGCGCAAGTTCATCTTGCGTTAGGTTCAAAATTGCGCGTTCTAGGTACGGTAAAGGGACATCGTTTACAAAGTTAAAGAAACATCGTTTACACTTT
>CAZFUX010000169.1:0-5144 GCA_964522085.1 uncultured Aequorivita sp. | reverse complement strand
ATTTAGGTGGTGAAATCTTGGATTCCCGAAAACCTAAATGGAGTGAGTATAGAAAGGAATTTTTAAAAATGAAGCTATTTCTTAAGTAAATAGGCTTCTAGATCTGAAAATATTAATCCAGACTGCTCTCCAGTCTTCATATTTTTTAACGTGTAACTTTGGGCTTCCATTTCTTTTTCACCAGTTAAAACTGTGTACGGAATATCTCGCTTATCGGCATAGCCCATTTGTTTACCCATTTTTGTAGCATCTGGGTATAATTCTGCTTTAACGCCTGCGTTGCGGAGTTTTGTAATGGCTTGCATTGCATATAAAGCTTCCTTTTCTCCAAAATTTAAAAACAACGCTTTACTATTTTCTGAAACGGTTTCAGGGAAAAGGTTTAGTTCTTCCAAGACAAGGTAAATTCTATCCAAACCGAAAGAAATACCCATTCCGCTCATATCTTTTAAACCGAAAATACCTGTAAGATCGTCGTATCTTCCACCGCCACCTATGCTTCGCATGTTTACTTTTTCGGGTGCGGAGACTTCTAGGATTGCGCCTGTGTAATAGTTTAGGCCACGCGCTAAGGTTACATCAATTTCTATTAAAGCCGTTTGCAACCCGAGTGTTTTAATATTTTCAACAATAAACGCTAACTCTCCCACACCTTTCATTCCCAATTGCGAGGTGCAAAGCAATCCGTTTAATGAATCTATCTTTTCCTCATTGCTTCCTTTAAATAAAAATAACGGTTGCAACTTTTGTAGCGCATCTTCAGAAATACCTTTTTCACGCATTTCTTTTTTAACGCCTTCTTCACCTATTTTGTCTAGCTTGTCTAGCGCTACTGTAAAATCTATTAATTTATCTTCTGCACCAATTGTTTCGGCTATACCGCTTAGTATTTTGCGGTTGTTTATTTTTATGGTTACGCCTTCTAAACCAAGTTTACTGAAAACAGCATCGTACAATTGCACAAACTCAATTTCCTGCCAAAGTGATTTTGAACCTACCACATCTGCATCGCACTGATAAAATTCTCTAAACCGACCTTTTTGAGGTCTATCTGCACGCCAAACTGGTTGCATTTGGTAGCGTTTAAAGGGAAAGGTTATTTCGTTTTGGTGTTGCACAACGTAGCGTGCAAAGGGTACTGTTAAGTCATAACGTAGGGCTTTTTCGGAAATTGAAGAAGTTATTTTAGCACTATCTTTTTCAGCATAAAGTGTGTCTTCAACTTTTGAAAGATAATCTCCACTATTCAAAATCTTAAAAATCAACCGATCGCCTTCTTCGCCATATTTCCCCATTAAAGTTTCACTATTTTCAAAAGATGGTGTTTCAATAGGCTGAAAACCGTACAATGAAAATGTTTCTCTTATAGTATTCAAGATATAGCTTCGCTTAGAAACTTCTTCAGGATTAAAATCGCGGGTGCCTTTTGGGATGGATGGTTTTTTTGACAAGAGTTTGCTTTTTGAAAGAAACAGGACTTAAGGGAATCAAGAACCAATACAGCTTAACGAAATTATATTTCTCTATAAGTCCTGAGTCTTGATTCCCTTTAATCTTGCTTCATTTTAAATTATTTATTTTAAAAGCAAATATCTTAAATAAAATTGAGGTTTACCACATAAAGATTCCCACCTCCGTGGGAAATGCTGTAACTTTATCCAACTTTCACAGTCTAATGAGAAACACAAACTAAAAATATGTTTTCACTTTTTTGGGAAAATGTGCGCATAGCACTCGATTCTATTAGAAGTCAGTTACTTCGCACCATTCTTACCATTGTAATTATTGGCATTGGTATTTGGGCGCTCGTTGGTATTTTAAGTGCTGTAAAGGCTTTGGAAACTACAATTTCGAATAATTTTTCGTCAATGGGCGCAAATACGTTTAATATTCAGCAATATGAATTTACCGTACAAACCAACCGTAGCGGCGAACGTGAAAAAATTAACCCTATTATAAGTTATAATAACGTTCGCGAGTTTGTGGATAAATATGATTTTCCATATACCAAAACGTCACTTTCTTTTCAAGCAACCGCTGGGGCGGAAGTGAAATATGGTTCAGAGAAAACAGATCCTGAAATTCAGGTTTTTGGTGTAAATGAAAATTATTTAGATAACACAGGAACTGAGATAGACGAAGGAAGAAACTTCACTATTTTTGATATTCAGAATAATAATAAAGTTTGTTTGATTGGTTCTGATTTCACAAAAAATCTCTTTGAAAATGAAGATCCAATTAATAAAACCATCAGTATTCGTGGGGTAAAATTTAAAGTTGTTGGCTTGCTAGCATCAAAAGGTGCTACGTTTGGAAATAACCAGAATTTGAAGGTCTTGATACCTGTGCAAGTTGCCCGAGGCATTTACACCCAACCAAATATAAATTATAACATAAGCGTAAAAGTTGATGACACCCAGTTTATGGAAGCGGCGCAAGATGAGGCTATTATTACGTTTAGAAACATCCGAGGTTTAAATCCGGTGGAAGAAAATAATTTTGGAATTGAACGTAGCGACGATTTAATAAACCGTATTGCAATGATAACGGGCTATCTAGAAATAGCGGCTTGGATTATTAGTATTATTACTATTCTTGGGTCTTCCATAGCTTTAATGAATATTATGCTGGTTTCAGTTTCTGAACGAACACGAGAAATTGGCGTTAGAAAAGCATTAGGCGCTAAACGCACTACAATATCTACACAATTTTTTATAGAGACTATTGTTATTGGCCAGTTTGGAAGTATTCTAGGAATTATCCTCGGAATATTAACTGGTTTTGGTTTTGCAAAAGGATTCGACTTTGAATTTACTTTGCCGTGGGCAGCAATAATTTGGGCAACTATTATAACATTCTTAGTCGCAGTAATTGCTGGCTCCTATCCTGCCTCAAAAGCTGCCGGTTTGGATCCTATTGAGAGTTTGAGATACGAATAGGTAAAGTGAAATCACAAATCACAAATAAACAAATTCCTAATAAAAAACAAAATTCAATAAGTCAATGCTAAAGTTATTTGAGATTTAGCTTTTGAATTTTGGAGCTTGCAATTTATTTGTTTCTTGGATCTTGTAATCTGTGATTTTAATCTTCACTCAGTAGATCTCCAAAATAAGTATAAAGTTCTCCTTTCGTGATTACCGAACCCTGCTGAACTAGCACAAATATATCTTTGTTACGGTCATCTTTTATTGCTTTTCTTGAAGTAAAAAGTGATACAGAATCGTCGTGAAGATTCTGCTGAAGCCATTTGTAACCGTAATCTGTAGTAATATCTATAGCATCATCTTCCACTTTTATGGCAATTAGCTCCATAAAGGCTTCAGAAATATGAAAAAGCATTAATTGTTTGGGTGAGATATGCTCTAGATACTTCACTTTACTTAAAACGCCTTCCCAAATAAGATCACTGAAAAGGTCTAGCTCTTGCTCAGCTACTTCAGGCTTTTCGGTTTTTAGTTTTTCCCACTCATCTGCCGTGATTGTTTGCGTGGCAAGGAAATTTATGAATTCTTGATGTAGTTCTTCAAATTGTTCTTTTGTTAATCTGGCGTATTTCATAGCAGTTCTAGATTATCTGTTGTCAGTTCAAAAATTATTAAAAACAAAAAACCTTTCCCGAAGACGGAAAAGGCTTTATATAGATTCAATGAAATCTTAATTCATATTTAATAAATCTCTTGATTCTTTTTTAGCTTTATCTGCAGCTGATTCTGTATCAACTATAACTTCAGCTTTAGCTTCAACTTTACCTTCAGTTTCTTCCGTTTCAGTTTCAGCTTTAGGCTTAGCTTCTGCTTTTGCTTTAGTTTGTGGCTTAGCTTCAGCAACTACTTCAAAAGCGAAGTTAGTAACTACATCTCTGTGAAAACGAATAGTAGCCTCGTAAGGACCAGTACGTTTAATAGCACCACCAGCAATGGTAATGTATTTTTTCTCGATAGAAACGCCACCTTTTTCAAGTGCTTCGCTCAAACCTGCGTTATTTACAGATCCAAACAATTTATCACCTTCGCCAGTTTTGGCTGTGATTTTTATTTCAAGTCCGTTTAATTTTTCGGCTTGAGTTTTCGCTTCATCAACAACTTTCTTTTCTTTAAAAGCACGTTGTTTTAGAGTTTCGGCTAATACTTTTTTAGCTGAAGGGGTTGCAAGTATTGCGTGCCCTTGTGGTATTAAAAAGTTTCTTCCGAAGCCATTTTTAACGTTTACAAGGTCATCTGCAAATCCCAGATTTTCTACGTCATTCTTTAATATAAGTTCCATAATACGTTCTGGTTTTTTATTTTAATAAATCTGCTACGTAAGGCATAAGTGCCATATGGCGTGCTCTTTTAACGGCAACAGCCACTTTTCTTTGGTACTTTAAAGAGGTTCCGGTAAGTCTTCTTGGAAGGATTTTACCTTGCTCATTTACAAATTTCATTAAGAAATCTGGATCTTTATAGTCCACATACTTAATACCAGACCTTTTGAACATACAATATTTCTTGGTCTTGTTGGTCTCTATATTAAGAGGAGTAAGATATCTTATCTCTCCGTCTTTTTTTCCTTTTGCTTGTTGTTGTAGTGTGGCCATAATTTAAGCTGATTTTTTATCTCGGTTTCTTCTCTTTTCTGCCCAAGCAATTGCATGCTTATCTAGGCTAACCGTAAGGAAACGCATAAAACGCTCATCCCTTTTAAATTCGGTTTCAAGTTCGTGAACGGCTTCGCCTTCCACAGTGTACTCAAATAAGTGATAAAAACCACTTTTTTTGTTTTGAATTGGGTAAGCAAGTTTTTTCAAGCCCCAATTTTCTTTGGATATCATCTTAGCACCTTTAGAAACAAGAATATCTTCATATTTCTTTACTGTTTCCTTTATCTGATCATCAGATAAAACGGGATTTAAGATGAAAACAGTTTCGTAATGATTCATAAAAAATCTATTAAAATTAATAATTAAACTCTTGACCTTCTGCCAAAGAGGGTGCGAAAATAATACTTTATTTTGTTTTAACAAACCTAATTCTCAATAGTATTTTATTATTTTCAATTGTTACAGTTAAAGGTTTAAGATTGAATTACCAAATAATTGCATTTCATCGATTATACTCACTCCATTTAGGTTTTCGGGAATCCAAGATTTCACTACCTAAATT
>CAZFUX010000168.1:0-5199 GCA_964522085.1 uncultured Aequorivita sp. | reverse complement strand
TTTTCAAATTATTAAACCCGATTTTTCGGGTTCCTATGTGTAGTGAGTATATAAGATAAAAAAAACTCAAGTTCATTAACTAAATCTACATCAGTATGAATTATATAATTTTTCATAAACACGACATTTGACGCGAATATACGAATTTTTGTCGCGTAAAAAATTATCCTCAATTTTTTTACATATTTCGTCTATATTGCCCTCCTACTTTAAACAAGGCTTCAGTTATTTGACCTAACGAACATACTTTTGTTGCTTCCATAAGTTCTTCAAATATATTTTCATTATGAATGGCAGCGGTTTGTACTTTTTCAATAGAAGCTGTAGCACTGCCTTCATGCATTTTATGAAGATTTTTAAGTGTTTGTATTTGCACTTGTTTTTCTTCTTCGGCAGCTCTAATAACTTCAGCAGGAAGAACAGTTGGCGAGCCTTTACTGCTTAAAAAAGTATTAACTCCAATAATAGGAAATTCGCCATTATGCTTTAAAGTTTCATAATAAAGACTTTCTTCTTGGATTTTACTGCGCTGGTACATGGTTTCCATAGCGCCCAAAACGCCACCGCGTTCGGTTATACTATCAAATTCTTTTAAAACAGCTACTTCAACTAAATCTGTTAATTCTTCAATAATGAAAGAGCCCTGAATTGGGTTTTCGTTTTTAGCAAGCCCCAACTCCTTATTAATAATTAACTGAATTGCCATTGCACGGCGCACGCTTTCTTCCGTAGGTGTAGTAATTGCTTCATCATATGCATTTGTGTGCAGCGAATTACAGTTGTCGTAAATTGCATACAAAGCCTGAAGCGTCGTACGAATATCATTAAAATCAATTTCCTGAGCGTGTAAAGAACGCCCTGAAGTTTGTATGTGATATTTCAGCATTTGGGCTCTTGAATTTGCGTTATACTTCTCTTTCATGGCCTTTGACCAAATTTTTCGAGCTACACGGCCAATAACAGAATATTCTGGATCAATTCCGTTGCTGAAGAAAAACGAAAGGTTTGGTCCAAATTCATTAATATCCATTCCGCGGCTCAAATAATATTCTACATACGTAAAACCGTTAGAAAGTGTAAACGCCAATTGCGTAATTGGGTTCGCCCCTGCTTCAGCAATATGATAACCACTAATAGAAACTGAATAGAAATTCCGAACTTTTTTCTCAATAAAATACTCCTGTACATCGCCCATTAATCGCAAGGCGAATTCAGTTGAAAATATACAGGTATTTTGTGCTTGATCTTCTTTTAAAATATCTGCCTGTACTGTACCACGAACCTGCTGTAATGTTTCATATTTAATTTTATCGTAAACATCGGCTTCCAAAACTTGATCGCCTGTTACACCAAGAAGCATCAAACCCAGACCGTTATTACTTTCTGGTAATTCTCCGTGATATTTTGGGCGGTCAATTCCTTTTTTCTTATAAATCTCAGCGATTTGGTTTTCGATTTCATTTTCGATTCCTTTTTCCTGAATGTATTTTTCACAATTCTGGTCAATGGCCGCATTCATAAAGAAACCTAATAACATTGGCGCTGGACCGTTAATCGTCATACTAACAGAAGTCATAGTGTGACTTAGGTCGAAACCTGAATAAAGCTTTTTGGCATCGTCTAAACAGCAAATAGAAACACCCGCATTACCAATTTTACCGTAAATGTCTGGTCTTAAATCTGGGTCGTTTCCATATAATGTTACACTATCAAAAGCAGTAGAAAGTCTTTTGGCTGGCAAGCCCATACTTACATAATGAAAACGACGGTTTGTACGTTCTGGACCACCTTCTCCTGCAAACATTCTCGCAGGGTCTTCTCCTGTTTTTTTAAAAGGATAAAGACCCGAAGTATAAGGAAACTCACCCGGAACATTTTCTTGAAGCACCCATTTTAGTATATCTCCCCAAGCTTGATATTTAGGCAAAGAAACCTTCGGAATCTGCGTATGGGAAAGCGATTCTGTATGTGTGTCTATATTTATTTCTTTTCCACGAACTTTAAAACTATAAACAGGATTTTTATATTTGTTCACTTTTTCATCCCAACCTGTAATAACTTCCCAGTTGTATGGATCTAGATTTAGTTTTTCGCGATCAAATTCAGCCAACAGAAGTTTCAATAAATCTTTGTTTTTATCTGAATTGACTATAGATTCTGAAACAATTCCTGCTTTATCCAGTTTAGGTTTTTCACCTGAAATAGATTCCATCGCTTTAAAAATTCCGTATAGTTTTTGGGCAACTTCAGCTTGTTCAGAAGCTTTTTTATCATACCCTCTATTATTTTCTGAAATTTCAGACAAATAACGTGTTCGTGAAGGCGGGATAACAAAAACCTTTTCTTCCATTTCTTCAGGAATCTGATAATCACTTTTAAGGTTTGAGTCAGTCTTTTCGTAAATTTCTCCCATAACCGCCATGTAAAGAGTATTCATTCCAGGGTCGTTAAATTGCGAAGCTATTGTTCCATAAACCGGTAATTCGTCTTGTGTAGCTTCCCAAAGTTGATGGTTACGAACGTACTGTTTTTTAACATCGCGTAAGGCATCTAAAGAGCCACGCTTGTCAAATTTATTTATTGCCACCAAATCGGCAAAATCCAGCATATCAATTTTTTCAAGTTGGGTTGCTGCACCAAATTCTGGTGTCATTACATATAAGGAAACATCGCTGTGTTCTATAATTTCGGTATCGCTTTGTCCTATTCCAGAAGTTTCAAGAATAATTAAATCATATTCAGCAGCTTTTAAAACCTGAATAGCTTCTGCTACATATTTAGACAGCGCAAGATTACTTTGACGCGTTGCCAAACTGCGCATATAAACCCTTGGCGAGTTAATAGCATTCATTCTAATTCGATCCCCCAACAAAGCGCCACCGGTTTTTCTTTTTGAAGGATCTACGGAAACAATACCGATAGTTTTATTAGGGAAATCTATTAAAAATCTTCGTACCAATTCATCAACAAGAGAAGATTTTCCTGCACCACCCGTTCCGGTTATACCTAAAACTGGGGTTTTGTTCGTTTTATTCTTTATATGAATTTTATCGAGTGTTTGTTTTGCAACTTCCGGGAAATTTTCTGCGGAAGAAATAATTCGAGCAATGGCTCCAATTTCTTTCTTCGGAAGTTTCTCCAGTTCACCATTCAATGTATCGCCTATAGCAAAATCAGATTGTTCTACTAAATCATTTATCATTCCTTGTAGTCCCATTTCTCTACCATCATCTGGAGCATAGATGCGTGTAATACCGTAATCCATCAACTCTTTTATTTCTGAAGGAAGAATTACGCCGCCACCGCCACCAAATATTTTTATGTGACCAGCACCTTTTTCTTGCAACAAATCGTACATATATTTAAAGTACTCATTATGCCCGCCTTGATAAGATGTTAACGCTATTGCATTTGCATCTTCTTGAATAGCAGTATTTACAACTTCTTCAACACTACGGTCGTGCCCCAAATGGATTACCTCTACACCCGTAGATTGAATTATACGTCTCATTATATTAATTGCGGCATCATGACCATCAAAAAGTGATGCGGCTGTAACAATACGTACTTTATGTTTTGGTTTATAAGGAATTATATTTTTCATAGTTTTATTGACTTAAAAGAATAGGCAAATTTAGTTAAAAGGTATAGAACATAGCTATTTGGATTAATAATCATATGATAAAATTTTCTAAATTTATTGTATTACTTCAATAAATTCGTATATTGCACCATCAATTTAAAACAATTTAAAACTTAACATTATGAAAAAAATTTACGTATTAGCACTAGTATTAGGTGCATTTAGTTTTTCGGTTAACGCCCAATCTGAGGGAAGTGACAATTTCGATTCTTACAATTTAGGACCTGTATCTGCACAAGCAGCACAATTTAGAAATTGGTCTGGAGAGAACGGTGGTACAGATGATGCTGACGTTACAGATGACGAAGCATTTTCCCCTTCACAATCTTTACTTATTGGTGGTAATGGATTAAGCGATATTATCGCTATGACTCCTTCTGCCCCATTTAGTGGGATTTACACAATTGAATTTATGTCTTACATTCCAACAGGTAAATCAGGTTACTTCAATATGCAAGCTGCCCTTACACCAGAAGGTAGTGCTTGGGCTCAAGCATTAATGGGCGGAAACGTTTATTTTAACTGTGATGGTGCCTCAGGCGGATCTGGTGGGGTTACTGGCGTTACTGACTGCTCTATCTTTGATGCTCCTTTTAGCTACCCTGAAGATGAATGGTTTAAAGTTGATTGTGTTTATAGTTTAGATGCTCAGACATGGAGTATGTATATTGACAATATTCAAGTAGTTGTTGATCACACAATGGAATTCGGAACTCAGGTATTTATTGAATTAGCTGGTTTAGATCTTTATTCTGCAAGTGCAGATAATCAACAATATTTCGATGATTTTGATTTTTATCTTGGTGACAAAACTCTTGGAGTTAACAGTTTTGCAGCAGATAAATTCTCTGTATACCCAAACCCAGTAAAAGATGTATTGAATATTAAATCTAAAGAAGCTGTAGACAATGTAACTGTTTATGACATCCTTGGAAAAGTAGTTCTTCAATCTAATCCTGGAACAGTTTCTCCATCAATCAACATGGGCGATCTTGCTTCTGGTTCTTATTTAGTACAAGTAACTATCAACGGTGCTTCAAACACAGTTAAAATTCTTAAATAAGAATTTTAACTGTGTTTTTTTATAAAAGGCTTTTCTTAATTGAAGAGCCTTTTTTTTATTTAAAAAAGTAAAAGAACTTAAGATCTATTTGGCAAAAAACACTTTTTTTATTGGTAATCTTTATTTCCTGTGCTTAAGTTTAGCTACAGCGTATCCAAAAAATATTCAAAGCCAATTTTGGTATAATAAGTATTTTCTAAGTTCAAGTTATAAGTGCAACACTATAAACAATTGACCTTGTCACAAAGGTATCAAATCTCTGGATTATTAGAGACACGCATTAGCTTTACTGAAATAGCCAAGATTATAGGCGTTCAGAAGAGCACTATATCGAGAGAGCTAAAGCGAAATACACCATCAAGAGGAAGAACAGCTGGTAATTATATAGCTGAGCACGCTCAACACAAGGCAGCTATTAGGCATTGCTCCAAAACAAAGGCTATACTCACTACAGATAGGAACCCGAAAAATCGGGTTTAATAATTTGAAAATT
>CAZFUX010000167.1:0-5243 GCA_964522085.1 uncultured Aequorivita sp. | reverse complement strand
CTGATGTTTTCATTACACTGAGGTCTTAGTGTATCGCTAGTCCAGGACGGGACATATATTTAAATTGGCAATTATACCTTTTGATTTTTATGGGTTGAATTCAGCCTTGCTAAAAATGGGCGTATTTCTCATAAATACAGAAGCTTAAAAGTATTTAAAAATAAATAGCTATGCAACAGTGTTTTACCTAGACGTTAATTGGGTTTTTAAACAGTGTTTGTTAGAGGAACCTCTTTTTTAATTTAGGAAAAACCCTATTCTGAATAAGGTTTTTCCCTGTTTATGACCATTAAAAAGTTCTTTTTTATTTGTTTTTGTTACATTCGTTTTTTGAATAATCAATAAAACCAACCATGTCAATACCATTAAATTGTATTACCGTAGCCGAAGCAAGACAGATGCAGGATAATTGGATAGTAACCCGCGCTTTAGATATAGAATGCGCAATGGGTTCTGCCGATACGCGTGAATTTTTATTTAGCGTAGCAGAACTTGAGCAATTTTTGAATTATATTAAAGCAGCACCTTCAGGACTGCAGCCTGCAGGAGTTCGCATCTATTTTGCGGCTTATGATAGTGATACAAACGATAAAGCAACTGTCTTTTTGGCGCCAACTATTGGTATTACCGAGGGTTCTCCAAATAATTATAATTTGCGACCTATGAATAAAGGTATTACAGGCTTTCCTCCAACAAACTATTAATAAATGTTTGCGGGATTTCTTTTAAACTTTTTTGAAATTATAGCATTTCTTGTCGGAATCTATTATTATCAAAAATACAAATCCAAACCTACGTATTACTTGGTTTGGTTTCTTGGTATTACTGTTTTTTCAGAACTTTTCAGCTGGTATGCTTATTTTGTAAAAACTGGACAATTAAGTTTATTGAAAGACACTGTTTTTGAAAGTAATTACTGGATTGGCAATATTTATTCTATAATAAGTTACCTTTTTTATATAAATTATTTTAAGTGGTGTTTATCTACAAAGAGATCTCTTATTATTCTCAACCAACTTTCAGTTTTATTTCTTGTAGTGAGTATATTGGAAATATTCATTTTTGAAGGTTTCTTTACCCGCTTTATGCCAATTTCTAACATTATAGGAACCCTATTTGTTTTTATCAGCATTGCTTTTTATTACCTAGAATTACTTAAAAGTGACCAAATATTACAGGTGCAAAGAACCTTACCGTTTTATATATCTGTTGGAGCTTTGCTTTTCCATCTTTGTACAACACCTTTATTTATTTATAGTTCTTATTACAGTAATTTTATTGACCCAGGCTTTGTAGATCTATACAGGCAGGTTATCTTTGGTATCAATTATTTGCTATACATCATTTATATTGCAGGATTTTTAATATGCTTACGGAAAAAGGACCCTTACTTCCCCAAGAAAAACTTTTAATAGTTTATTTTATTGCCGTACTGTTATTTTTTGCGGTCTTTGCAATAATTGTTGTAATTGCCTTCCAACGCAGAAAAAATAAATTTATTAAAGAACGGTATGAAACTGAAAAACGCTACCATAAGGAACTTGCCGATTCGCAAATAGAGATACAAGAACAAACACTAAAAAACATTGCTTGGGAGCTCCATGATAACGTTGGGCAGTTACTTTCTGTTGTAAATATTCAACTTAATGTTATAATGAATACCGCTCCTCAATCTATGCAAGGACAAATTACTGAAACCAAGGACTTAGTAAAGGAAACGGTGCAGGAAGTACGTGCGCTATCAAAAGTGCTTAACAACGATGTAGTTTTAAAAAACGGTTTGTTAGAATCTTTGAAAATAGAGTTGGACAGGTTTAACCGTTTAAACTATCTTAAAGCTACTTTAAATATATCTGGAGATATCGTGCCTTTGAGCAGTGCCAGTGAAATTATAATCTTCCGTATACTTCAAGAATTTCTGAATAACGTTATCAAGCATGCACGAGCTACAAAATTATTAGTACTTTTAGAATATAAAGATAAAGTTTTAGAAATAACTACTGAAGACAATGGAGTAGGTTTTGATATCTCCCAAAAAACGGACAGCTCTGGTATGCTAACCATAAAAAGTCGTGCAGAATTACTAAACGCAACGCTGTCCATTAATTCTGAAATTGGAAATGGCACAAAATTAATTTTAAAATACCCTTATAAAACGACCTAGCAATGAAAGACCCAAAAAGCACTGTAGCTATTGTAGACGACCATTTACTATTTGCGGGTTCGCTTGAAAAGCTTATCAATTCCTTTGACAGTTTTCGTGTTGTTTTTCACGCCAAGAACGGTAAAGACCTTCAGGAGCATATAAAAAAAGGCGATGCGTTGCCAGATGTTATTCTGCTAGACATTAATATGCCAATAATGGATGGTTTTGAAACTGCTGAATGGCTATCTGAAAACTATCCTAAGATAAAAATTCTTGCACTTTCTATGGAAGATGATGAACAAACAATCCTAAAAATGCTTCGTAAAGGAGCGAAAGGATATTTATTGAAAGACATTCATCCAGATGTTCTAAATGTTGCTCTTCAAGAATTGATTGATAAAGGCTTTTATCATTCCGAAAAAGTATCTGAAACCCTTTTACATTCTATAAGCCTTGATGAAGAAAACGAACTTTTAACTTTTAAGGATAATGAACTAACCTTTATACAATTAGCCTGTTCCGAAATGACTTATAAAGAAATTGCCGATATAATGCATTTAAGCCCCAAAACCATTGATGGATATAGACATGATTTATTCAGTCGTCTTAAAATAAAAAATAGAGTAGGATTAGTAATTTTTGCATTAAAAAAAAATATAATAAAGCTTTAGTTGCACGCATTCCATATAGCATCGTTTGGTGCTGGAGCCTCAATAGTGATTTTTTTTTTCTGGACAGGGTGCATTAATGTTAACTTTTTTGCGTGCAGATGAATACTACCATCCGGATTACTTCTATCAAAACCATATTTTAAATCGCCTTTAATGGAGCAACCAATGGACGATAGTTGCGAGCGTATTTGATGGTGTCTACCAGTTTCCAGAACTACTTCTAATAAATAATAATTATCTAGTTTTTTCAGCAATTTATAATGAAGTATTGCCTTTTTACTGTCTGGCACTTCTTTAATGTGGGCGTAAGATTTGTTTTGTTTTGGATTTCTTTTTAAAAAATGGGTAAGTGTATCTTCGGTTTTAGGAGGCATGTTTTTTACTACTGCCCAATATATTTTTTCAGTTTCTCTTTCAGAAAACATTTTATTGAGGCGTGTTAATGCTTTGGAAGTTCTTGCGAAAATTATAATTCCGCTTGTGGGACGATCTAACCTGTGTACCACACCTAAGTAAACCGCTCCGGGTTTGTTATACTTTTCTGCAATATATTCTTTTACAACTTCTGAAAGTGGCACGTCGCCTGTTTTATCGCCCTGAACAATATCTCCCGAACGTTTATTGACAATAATTAAATGATTATCTTCAAATAAAACTTGAAGATTGTCTTTAGTGCTGTGTATTTTGGAAATTGATTTTATGAGTTATGAGTTTTGCAATTGATATATTTGAATACTGAAGATTGAATTTTTGTTTGGAAGTTATTTGGAGTTTGTGATTTATTTCAAATTTCGTATTTCAAATTTAATACTGTTCACTATCATTAGGAAAATCTCCACTTTTCACATCTTTGCTATATTGGCTAAAAGCATTGTTCATTTCGGCATATAAATCTAAATATCTACGCAGAAAACGAGGGTTGAATTCGTGTGTCATTCCAAGCATATCGTGTGTTACCAATACTTGTCCATCTACACCGTGACCAGCACCTATTCCAATTACTGGAATGCTAATTTTTTCAGCAACTTCTTTCGCTAATTTTGCAGGAACTTTTTCTAACACAATAGCAAAACAGCCTGTTTTTTCAAGTAAAAGAGCGTCTTCAATTAATTGATCGGCTTCTTCTTCTTCTTTTGCCCGAACGGTGTAAGTTCCAAATTTGTAGATAGATTGCGGAGTTAAACCCAAATGTCCCATCACAGGAATTCCTGCATTCAAAATTCGTTTTATAGATTCTTTTACTTCTTTTCCACCTTCAAGTTTTACAGCGTGGCCACCACTTTCTTTCATAATTCTAATTGCAGAACGTAATGCTTCTTTTGGGTCGCTTTGATAGCTTCCGAAAGGTAAATCTACCACCACCAAACTACGCTCAATTGCGCGAACTACTGAAGCTGCGTGATAAATCATTTGGTCCAGCGTAATAGGCAACGTGGTTTCGTGACCTGCCATAACATTACTAGCAGAATCGCCCACCAAAATAACGTCTATCCCAGCATTATCAACAATTTTTGCCATTGTATAATCGTATGCTGTGAGCATCGAGATTTTCTCGCCTTTCTTTTTCATATCTACCAAGGTTTTGGTAGTAATACGCTTGTATTCTTTTTTTGCTGTACTCATAGGTTATAGTAGTTGGTACGTAAAAGTACTAATTTTGAAGTTTATTGTTTTATTCAGTTCTTTTTATAATTGCTTATTTGCTTTTCAAATGTATCAGAATCTTTGAATGCAAGTAGATTTCCGTCTGGGTCTTGTAATTTGGCTACAATTCCCCAAGAATGTTCTTGATAATCTACTTTCACATTTTTTACCATTAGCTTTTCGGCTGCAGTTTTTACGTTTTGCACGTTTATTCATAAACAGGACTTAATTCGACCAGATTCTGTTTCACTTCCGTTGTATTCATCATCTAATTCAACCATTAAATAGGAATCGCCAAACTGAAAGCATGTCAAGTTTTCTGATTCAAACAATGTATTTAATTCAAGTGTGTTTTCGTAAAACGCAACACATTCTTCGTAGTTGATTGTGTAAAGAATAATCCCAGTTCGGTCAAAGTTCATTTATGTTTTTTTTATTGAAATTATTTAAGAAGCATTTTTTGTGAGATTTGTAATACACTTTTCACGTATCTCCCAGACTTCATCAAAATTCATATTAATATTGTTTTCTGAAATCCAACGTTTTAAAAATGCTTTGTGATATTCAATCTTAAACTCGGCTACTTGCTCTGGCTCAATTTCAATTTCATCTATAATTTCACTTTCTATTTTTCTGATATTAGATTGTTGCGATGTTAAGTCAATTCTTCCATTATTTATTTTTAGATAACAATGAGCTTCAGGAATAAAGTCAATTGAATTTACAATTAATACCAATAGCGTCCTAAACGTTTAAAAAAGAGAAAGGGAATTTTGTTCCAC
>CAZFUX010000166.1:0-5252 GCA_964522085.1 uncultured Aequorivita sp. | reverse complement strand
CAACACCAAGAAAAATAATGCTAAATAATTGATTATTAATCGGTTAATTTAGGTGATGAAATCTTGGATTCCCGAAAACCTAAATGGAGTGAGTATATATTATTTTCATTTTCAGTATTTTCGCACTATGATTTTAGTAACTGGCGGTACGGGTTTGGTGGGTTCTCACCTTTTGTATTTTCTTTTGAAGGAAAATGAAACCGTGCGCGCTATTCACAGAAAAAATAGCAATATAGCCTCAGTAAAAAAAGTGCTTGCGCTCTACACTTCTGAAGTAGATTCCGTTTTCAATAAAATTGAATGGGTTGAAGCAAATATTACTGAAATCCCTGCGCTTACTAATGCCTTTAAAGGCATTACAAAAGTGTATCATTGTGCTGCATTTATAAATTTTGACCCTTCAAAATATAGAATTCTGAAAAAAGCAAATGTAGAAGGCACTGCCAATGTTGTAAATTTATGTTTGGCGAATCGCATTGAAAAATTATGTTATGTTAGTTCGGTTTCAACTTTGGGAAGTAATATAAAAGACCCGTTAATTTCAGAAAAAACTGAGTGGGACGCTAACGAAAAGAACAGTGTGTACGCAATCACAAAATATGATGCCGAAATGGAGGTTTGGCGCGGAACACAGGAAGGTTTAAATGCTGTAATTGTAAATCCGGGAGTAATTTTAGGAACTTCTCCAGATGATGGAGGAAGCAGCGTTATAATTAACTTGGGGGCTAAAGGCATTCCTTTTTACCCCAATGGTGCAATGGGCATTGTGGATGTCCAGGATGTGGTAGAGTGTGTTTTATTGTTGATGCATTCTGAAATAAAAAACGAACAGTTTATTTTAGTGGGTGAAAATAGTACTTATAAAAATTTGCTCTCCAAATTGGCAGTATTGTTTGGCAAAAAACCACCTTCAAAGAAACTTCCTAAAAGAATGATGCTTTTTGCTAGCGGAGTTGATTGGCTGTTTCATAAAGTTTTCAATTCAAAAAGAAGAATTGTAAAAACAACTGTACAATCCATGTTTACAACTTCACTTTACGACGCTTCTAAAATAAAAAACGCGCTTGATTTTCAATTTACACCAACGGAAGTTACGCTAAAAAGAGTAGTTAAAGAAAGTGAAAAAGCGTCAATTTAAATTGTCCGCAATTAATTTAGATTTTCGTGGAATCTTTTTTCAATAATTTACTAATGCTATCTTTTCTAGCAATTTCCAACTTCCTTATACTATCCATTTTCTGCTGCTTTATTGAAAGTTTAGTTTCAATATCTTGAAAAATTTCTCTGTATACATTAACATCTGCCGCATAAAAATCATTACTCTCCACAAATTGCAGACTATCTACACCAAATTTTTTATAAACTAAGGAATCTAAATTAATACCCTTTGTAACCATAGATTTGTTGTCTACACTACGAGCGGCGTTTACTAAATAAGTTTCAGTAAGTATAGCAACCATTTTATCTTTGGTTATAAGATTTTTTGGCTTTTCAGGATTCTTTACATCCTGACAGCCTATAATACTTAAAGTTACTAATATAAAAACTATAATTTGCTTCATTATCTATTAAAGGTAAGTCTTTCTGGGTTGCTTTTATTAGGAAATTTTGAATTTTCATAAACCACAATACCGTTCACCAAAGTATGTGTAACACGTGATTTAAAAATGGTTCCCTCAAATGGTGACCAGCCACATTTATAAAGCAAGTTTTCTTTTTTAACAGTCCAAGGCGAATTAATATCCGCCAAAACTAGATCTGCTTTATAGCCTTCACGAATGTAACCGCGTTCTTTTATTTGAAACAAAATGGCAGGATTATGAGCCGTTTTTTCAACAATTTTTTCGATTGAAATTTTTCCTTTGTGGTACATTTCCAAAAGTGCAACCAATGCATGTTGCACCAATGGCCCACCTGATGGAGCGTTTAAATAGTTATTGTTTTTCTCCGCTAACGTATGTGGTGCGTGGTCTGTGGCAATTACGTCTATTCTATCATCTAGCAACGCTTTTAGCAATCCGTCTCTGTCTTTTTCAGTTTTTACTGCTGGATTCCACTTTATTTTGGTGCCTTTGGCTTTGTAATCTTCATCTGTAAACCACAAATGATGAATACAAACTTCAGCAGTTATTTTCTTCTCAGAAAGTGGTTTTTTATTGCTAAAAAGATGCGTTTCTTTTTCCGTTGAAACGTGAAAAACGTGAAGTCGTGCTCCAGTTTTTTCAGCAAGTTTTATAGTGTTAGATGAAGAAATATAACAAGCTTCTTCACTTCGAATTTTAGGATGAAGTTCAATTGGAATGTCCTCACCAAATTCTGCTTTATATTTTTCAAGGTTTTGCTTAATGGTTGTTTCATCTTCGCAATGTGCTGAGATTAGCAACTTAGTTTTGCTGAAAATTTCTTCTAAAGTTTTAGGATCGTCCACCAGCATATTTCCTGTCGAGGATCCTAAAAATAGTTTTAAACCCGCTACTTTTTGAGGATCTACTTTCAGAATTTCATCTAAATTATTATTCGTACCGCCAAACATAAAGGAGTAATTGGCCCAAGATGTTTTTGAAGCAATATTGAATTTTTCTTCAAGTAAGTCTATAGTAGTAGCCTGCGGAACGGTGTTCGGCATTTCAATAAACGATGTAATTCCACCAGCAACAGCAGCTTTCGACTCAGTTTCAATGTTTGCCTTGTGCGTTAATCCTGGTTCGCGAAAATGAACTTGGTCGTCTATCATTCCTGGTAGCAAATAGCTTCCATCAGCATCGATAACTTTTGTATCGGCAGATTTCATGCTTATGCTTTCAGCAATTTCTGTAATAAGGCCGTCCTGAACAAGCACGTCGCCCTTAATGATTTTACCTTCATTTACAATATTCGCATTCTTAATTAAAACTGCTCTCATTGAATCTTTTTCTGTTAAATACACTTTTAAATTTCATTGCAATTACACCAAAAACAGCTTCGGAAATTATACCCGAACTCATTTTTGACTCTCCTTTTGTGCGGTCTGTAAAAGTAACCGATACTTCTTTTATTTTAAATTTACTGAGATGCGCCTTAAATTTCATTTCAATCTGAAAAGCGTAGCCCACAAAACGAATGTTGTCTAAATTTATTTTTTGAAGCACTTTTCTTTTATAACAAATAAAACCTGCTGTTGTATCGTAAATTTCCATTCCCATTACAAAACGAACATATTTTGAAGCCCCCCAAGAGAGTAAAACCCTGCTCATTGGCCAGTTTACCACGTTTACACCATTAACATATCTTGAGCCAATGGCTACATCATTTCCTTCTTTGTGGCAGGCGTTAAATAACCTAATTAAATCATTCGGGTTGTGCGAAAAATCGGCGTCCATTTCAAAAATGTAGTCGTATTCGTTTTCAAGTGCCCATTTAAACCCCGCAATATATGCTGAACCTAGACCCGTTTTTTCAGAACGCTTTAATAAAAATAGCTTGTTAGGATACTTTTCAATAGTAGCTTCAACTGCTTGTGCAGTACCATCCGGCGAATTATCGTCTACAACCAAAACATGAAACTCACATTGCAGTGAAAAAACAGTGCGTAGCAGCCGCTCTATATTTTCAATTTCATTATAGGTTGGCACCACCACTACCGCCTTGGACATACTGCAATTTTAGCGCAAATGTACCTTTTTTTGAATAAACAAATGTGAAGGAAAAACTAATTGATACCCTAAAAAGGGATTTTATTTTACTGTACCTTTACCGCAAAAATTGGGGAGTGGATTTCAACGAAAGACTTATCGTATCAACTGATTGGACTACCTATTTATTGGTAGGTTGCTTTGTGCTATTTGCGGTTGCCAAATATTTTTACCCAAAAAGATTCCACGAATTTTCATTATTGCCAATTACCAATCAATACTTTTTTGTACACGGTAAAAATGATGAGTTGAACCACCCTTTCAATATGTTACTTTTTGCGGCGCAAATAATTAGTGTTTCCATCTTTGCCTATTTATTATTTAGTGTTTTTAACTCTTCAGAAGTTCAAAAAAATGAATGGTTGTTTGTGCAAATTTGTACAGCATACAGTTTGTTTATTTTAATTAAATTTTCTTTGGAAAAAATTGTTGCAAATATTTTTTCGCTAGACGAGCTAATCAACGATTATTTATACCAAAAGTTGAGCTATCGTAATTTTTTGGGCATTTTATTTTTTTTAGGTAATCTATTCTTCCTACATATATACCCGCCAACGGTAACGGCGTTGTTTTTTTTTAGCGGGATAGCACTTGCCCTTAACGCTATTGCACTGCTATACAGCTATAAAAAAAACGGTTCTTTAATATTAGGTAATTTCTTCTATTTTATTTTGTATCTTTGCGCTCTTGAAATTGCACCTTATATTATCCTCTACAAAGCGTTTGTTTAATTGGAGATAATCATTAAAAATCAGGAATATCTATGAAAGTGAAAACTATTTTGGTGTCCCAGCCAGAACCTAAAATTGAAAACTCTCCTTATTTTGATTTAATAGAAAGGCAGAAGATAAAGATAGATTTTGTTCCTTTTATTCATGTTGAAGGAGTATCAGGTAAGGACGTTCGTACCCAAAAAGTTGATCTTACAAAATATACGGCTATTATTTTAACTAGCCGAAATTCTGTAGATCATTACTTCCGAATTGCCGAAGAACTTCGTTTTAAAGTTCCAGACTCAATGAAATATTTTTGTTTAAGTGAAGCTGTTGCTTATTATCTTCAAAAATATGTAGTTTACAGAAAAAGGAAAATTTATGTTGGAAAAAGAACTTTTTCAGAACTTGCCCCTCTGATTAAAAAATATAAGAATGAAAAATTCTTACTTCCTACTTCAGATAAATTAAAACCAGATGTGCCTGCCGTTCTTAATGAACTTAAGGTAGATTGGAAAGAAGCTACTTTTTATAAAACTGTAATTAGCGACCTATCAGGTCTTCGCGATGTTTATTACGATATTTTAGTGTTTTTCAGCCCTAGTGGAATTGAATCACTTTTCGAAAATTTTCCAGATTTCGATCAAAAAGAAACGCGCATAGCTGTTTTTGGAAATACAACTGTTAAAGCAGCTACAGAACAAGGACTTCGTGTAGATATTCAAGCACCGACTCCTGAAACTCCATCTATGACGATGGCTTTGGAAAAATATATAAAAGAGGTTAACAATAAAAAGTAACCTCTCTTAATAGTGTCTAGTCCTAAATAACCGATACAGATTATTAAAGGATTAAATTTATTAATTAA
>CAZFUX010000165.1:0-5317 GCA_964522085.1 uncultured Aequorivita sp. | reverse complement strand
TAATTTTCAAATTATTAAACCCGATTTTTCGGGTTCCTATCTGTAGTGAGTATAGATAATTCGTGTTCTTTTAATTCTCTTATAATTAATTTGTTTTCCTTGTTTCCTGAAAACACAAATAATTGATTATTATATTGAATAGTTTCCAGATACTTTTCATTAAAATTATCAAAGTCAAAGTCCAATTCTTTTTTGGTTACTTCTTTAGAATTAAAATCAATATTTAAAACTGCAAACTTTCCTTTGGCTTTGTTTGAAAATAAAATTTTAAAATTTTCTCCATCAATATTATATCCTAAAACTTCACGATATTTTGAAGATAAGACATCAAATTTTACTGCACTTTTTTCTTTAAAATTAATATCAAAAAGATTAGCATAGCCTTTTTTCTTCTCAATCATAACTATAACCAAATCACCATTTTTAGTGTTCAAAAGTGTAAAACCATCTTTTTTCATAGGTAACATTGAAGCGTTATCATCAATTTTCAGTGACAAAACTTCCTTTTGAGCTATACAAGTAAAAACGGTAATTGTTAAAAACAGAAAAACTGTAATTTTTAATTTCATATTTTAAAATTTTCTAATTTATAGTCGCCCCATTCTCAACACCCTCTTCCCCGGGATTCACAAAAACAAGTTTCCCATCCGCATTCTCGGTCATTAAAATCATTCCTTGACTTTCCACGCCGCGAAGTGCTCGGGGCGCAAGATTTACTAATACAGTTACTTTTTTACCAACAATATCTTCCGGTTTAAAACTTTCCGCAATTCCTGAAACAATAGTGCGAACGTCGATTCCAGTATCAACTTTAAGTACTAAAAGTTTATTTGCTTTCGGCATTTTTTCGGCCTCAATAACAGTTCCCACTCGCATATCGAGTTTTGTAAAATCGTCAAATTGAATGGTTTCTTTTTGCGGTGTTACTTTTTTATTCGCAATTTCATTCATCTTTTTACTGGCTTGTAGTTTGTCTAATTGTGTTTGAATTTGTTCGTCTTCTATTTTGCTGAAAAGGAGTTCGGCTTTACCTACTTTATGTCCAGGTTTTAATAGTTCGCTTTTTGTGGAAACATCGTTCCATTCCAAAGAGTTCTCGACGGAGCCTGTCCTGAGCGCAGTCGAAGGGCTCGAACTGACATTTAGCATGTTTTTAAGTTTCTCTGAAGTAAACGGCAAAAATGGTTCACTCAAAACTGCCAAAGCAGAAGCAATTTGCAAAGCAACATACATTACAGTTTTTGTGCGCTCTGCATCAGTTTTGATGGTTTTCCACGGCTCTTCATCTGCAAGATATTTATTTCCAAGTCTAGCAACGTTCATCAATTCTCCCTGCGCTTCACGAAAACGGTAACGCTCTAAAGAACTTGCAATTACTGCAGGGTAGGCTTTCAATTCGCTTAAAGTCTGATTGCCAACTTCTGAAAATGCTAGAGGTTCTGGAACAATTCCTTCGTAATATTTATCGGTCAAAACCATCACGCGGTTTATGAAATTTCCGAAGATGGCAACCAATTCATTATTATTTCTGGCTTGAAAATCTGCCCATGTAAAATCGTTATCCTTTGTTTCTGGTGCGTTTGCGGTTAACGTGTAACGCAACACATCCTGCTGGTTTGGAAAATCTTCCAAATATTCGTGCAACCAAACCGCCCAATTTTTACTGGTTGAAATTTTATCACCTTCAAGATTTAAAAATTCGTTTGCAGGAACATTTTCAGGAAGAATGTAACTTCCATCGGCTTTCAACATGGCAGGGAAAATAATACAATGAAAAACGATGTTGTCTTTCCCAATAAAATGAAGCATTTTAGTTTCTTCATCTTTCCAGTAATCTTCCCAATTTTTGCCTTCGCGCTCAGCCCATTCCTTGGTTGAAGAAATATAGCCTATGGGTGCGTCAAACCAAACATAAAGTACTTTTCCTTCGGCTCCTTCAACTGGAACTGGAATTCCCCAATCAAGATCGCGAGTAACGGCACGGGGACGCAAACCGTCGTCAATCCAACTTTTACATTGCCCGTAAACATTGGTTTTCCAATCTTTTTTATGGTCGACTAAAATCCATTGTTTTAAGAAATCTTCATATTCATTCAATGGTAAGAACCAGTGTTTTGTTTCTTTTAAAGTTGGCACATTGCCAGTAATAGCGCTTTTTGAATTAATTAAATCTGTTGCATTATGGCTGGTTCCACAGTTTTCGCATTGGTCGCCATAGCTTTCCTCAAAACCGCATTTTGGGCATGTACCAACTATAAAACGGTCTGCTAGAAATTGGTTGGCTTCAGCATCGTACAATTGTTCGGTAACTTCTTCTATAAATTTTCCTTCGTCATATAATTTCTTGAAAAATTCTGAAGCTGTTTTATGATGAATTTCGGAAGAAGTACGCGAATAATTATCAAAAGAAATTCCGAAGTCTTTAAAACTTTTTTTGATAATTGCGTGGTATTTATCCACTACTTGTTGTGGCGTAATGCCTTCTTTTTTTGCTTTTATAGTAATAGGTACGCCGTGTTCATCACTACCACAAATAAAGGCAACATCTTTGTTTTGAAGCCTTTGGTAACGTGCATAAATATCTGCTGGCACGTAAACGCCCGCTAAATGACCAATGTGAACGGGACCGTTAGTGTATGGTAATGCAGCGGTAATTGTGTACCTGTTTGGGTTTTGATCCATAATTTTTTTTGAGAACACAAAAGTACATATAAATGTAGTAATTTGTGGTTTTAAATCCAATCATGATAACACCTCCATCTCTTCAAAAAGACGATGCAATAGCCATCGTTTCTACTGCGCGGAAAATTTCAAAAGAAGAATTAAAACCTGCACTTCAGTTACTCGAAAGTTGGGATTTGAAAGCTGTTTTAGGGAAATCTATAGAAGCTGAAGAAAATCAATTTGCGGGAAGTGATGAATTGCGAGCTAATGATTTTCAGCAAATGTTAGACAACCCAGAAATAAAAGTCATTTGGTGTGCTCGTGGTGGTTACGGAACAGTCAGGATTATTGATAAATTAGATTTTTCAAACTTCAAAAAAAATCCAAAATGGATTATTGGTTATAGTGATGTTACGGTTTTGCATTCGCATATTCATAATTTTGGAATTGAAACTTTGCACGCGCAAATGTGTTTGGAAATTGAAAATAAAACTAAAGAAACTAGAGAATCTATTCGGAAGGTTTTGTTTGGGAAAGATTATAGTATTGCGTTTGGATATACAGATTCCTTCGCTTCTCTCGGAATTGTTGAAGGGCAATTAATCGGTGGAAACCTTTCTGTGCTTTATTCATTAATTGGAAGTACTTCTGAAATGAAAACAGATGATAAAATTCTGTTTATCAAAGATTTAGATGAAATGCTTTATCACGTTGATAGAATGATGATGAATCTCAAAAGAAGCGGCTATCTCAAAGCACTCATTATTGGGGGAATGACGCAAATGAAAGACAATAAAGTGTACTTCGGAAAAACAGCTGAAGAAACTATTATTGATTTAGTGAAAGAATATAATTATCCAGTAATTCTGAACTTTCCAGCCGGACATATTGAGGATAATCGGGCTTTAATTTGGGGGAGGAATGTGGAATTAAAAATTGAAAATAAAAATACAGTTTTGGAATTTTAATAACTATGGCCAGTCACAATGAACTCGGAAAAATTGGAGAAGAAATAGCTGCTCAATATTTATTGAAAAACGGTTATAAAATTTTGCGTCGTAATTTTTATTTCGACAAAGCCGAAATAGATATTATTGCCCAAAAAGAAGAAGGAACCGTTGTAATTGTAGAAGTAAAAACTCGAAACAGCGATTTTTTTGGCGACCCGCAAAGCTTTGTAACTCCTGGTAAAATTAAAAATTTGGTGAAAGCGGCTAACGAATATATTATTTCGAATGAGCTAGATGTGGAAGTACGCTTCGATATTATCGCAATTCTGAAAAACCAAAAAATAGAGAAATTAGAGCATTTAGAAAATGCTTTTTATCATTTCTGAAAGAGATTCTTCAATATCATTTCTGTAATTTTAGAAGAGAAAAATCGACCTCCCTAACTTCAGTGAAAATGTTATCATTATGAAAGAAGAAATTATTGAAGCCATTCAAAAGCAGAAAGAAAACCCAAATTTAAAATACTGTTTAAAGGAACGCACAGAAGAGTTTACTAATCTTTTATTTCATACACTCTTTGATTCGGAAACTTCGGTTTCAAACAATTTATAAATTTTAGAAACACTTTTTGAAGAACTGGTAGATATTGCATGTTGGCAACCTGAAAAACCGTGTAAAAAATTATGGAAATCATACGTAGAAAAACTTCCAGAAATTTTAGAGAAATTAAATAAAGATGCAAAGGCATTTTTAGAAAATGATCCCGCTGCTAATTCCATTGAAGAAATATATTTATCATATCCAGGATTTTACGCTATTGTAATTTATGGATTAAGTCACGAATTATATAAAATTAGAATACCACTAGTACCAAGGCTTATGAGTGAATATGCTCATCATATTACTGGAGCCGATATCAATCCAGGGGCACAAATAGGCGAATCTTTTTTTCTAGATCATGCCACTGGCACCGTAATCGGGGAAACTACGATCATTAAAAATAAGGTGAAAATTTATCAAGTGGTAACACTGGGAGCACTTTCTGTAACTAGAAATTTACGCAATACAAAACGCCATCCAACCGTTGAGGACAACGTAGTTATTTATGCAAATGCAACTATTTTGGGTGGAGAGACTACAATTGGCGCAAACAGTATTATTGGAGGAAATGCTTGGATAACCAGCTCAATTTTACCAAATTCATTAGTAACTAATACCAATCAAGTAAAAATTAAAACCCTAGATAATGTATAAAACCATCATAGATACTATTGGAAATACCCCATTAATCGAAGCCAAAAGTTTAGTAAAAAATCCAAATATAACTTTGCTTTTAAAGATGGAAGGTCATAATCCGGGCGGAAGTGTAAAAGATCGGGCTGCATATAATATGATTGTTTCTGCTTTAGAAAGAGGTGAAATTAATAAAAACTCTAAACTAATTGAAGCTACAAGTGGTAATACTGGTATTGCCTTAGCGATGATAGCTGGTGTTTTTAAACTTAATATAGAGCTGGTTATGTCCGAAAATTCTACTAAAGAACGGGTTCAAACCATGCGAGCTTATGGCGCTAAAGTAACTTTAACCTCAGCAGATATAGGCATTGAAGGCGCGGAGATTATGCGGAGCAAAAGGTTGCAGACGAAGGTTATTATACTCACTCCATTTAGGTTTTCGGGAATCCAAGATTTCACTACCTAAA
>CAZFUX010000164.1:0-5321 GCA_964522085.1 uncultured Aequorivita sp. | reverse complement strand
CTTTGGTTAAAATAGGTTAGTTTTTACTTGTTTTTAGCCACAGTTCTTTGTTAGCGGCTGGCTTTGCTGCGTTCTGCTTTCAGGGTATCTTCTTTCTCGTTAGTTCAGATGTGTGCGTTGGCAAGACATACTCTTTTTCAATTTTTGGTGGCGTGGTGGCTTTGCGCGAATTGTGAAAGTGTATGGCTTTTAGCGTTGGCGTTGTTCAGACGGATTTTTAGGCAGTAAGGATATTTCTTTTTACAGTAGCTCTAATTCTAAATGCAGTAATCATATTTCTTTTGGCAGTAACCTTATTTCTATATGCAGTAGCTATATTTCTATTGGAAGTTGTTATATTTCTAACGGTAGTAACTACAATTCTTTTTGCAGTTGTTATATTTTTAACGGCAGTTGCTTGATTTTTAATTGCCGTTAATGTAATTCTAAATGTAGTAGTTGTATTTCCTTCGGTAGTTGGCTTATGCTTTAACAACCCTAAATTTAATTCCTTTTATCTGTCCGTATTCGGGACTTGTGGCTCCGTAAACGGATTTGACGTATTTTTTTACTTCTCCTGCGGTGTCCACCAATCCTTCGTCATCTTTATATAATTTTTTGTTTCTTTCAATACGTGCGTTGCTTATAGCTGTATATGTGTTGGCGACGTTTTCGTTCTTGGTTTCTAAATCCTGTGCTTTTGTTTTTAAATTGGCGACTTGTAAATCGGTTTCGTTGGGTGCGTAGCTTGGTTCGCTATCCAAAACTGAAATCATTCCTTCGAAATGCTGGATTAATTGGTCGTAGGATTGTTGGCTTGAACTTATTGTTTTGGGTGCGGGAGTATTTGGGTCAAGGGGTGTTTCAATCTTGGAAGCACGTTTGCCCTGCAATTTGCGATTGAAGCCTTTTGCATCGTCAATTTTTTCGTCTGACGCATCTGTTGTTTCAAGGGCGTTCACTAAACGTGTTGAAAGGGAGCGTAAATCTTCAAATGCTTCTACACGGTCGTTAACTGCGTTGTTGTAAGTTGTATTTACTGCGGTAACATTGTTAATACCGTTCTTTGCCTCGGTGTACAAGGTTTCAAGTTGTGGAAGTTTTAGACTGTTTTTTGAGGGATTGTAGGTTGCGCCATATCCATTGACAAACGCAATTACGTCTTGAAAGTTCGCTACATTTTTTGCGTGTCCCACTTCTGATGTTGATGCCATAGTTTTTGGGTTTTGGTTGTTAGACTTTTGATTGTAAGTACAATCTTTGTTTAAAAGTAAGGGGTATTAAGCTTAATTGCAACAGGGAAAACCCTTTTTTTTATAGGGGAAATCCCCCTTTTTATTGGTTATGGTTATTATTTTATTTGATATAGTTATTATTTGTCACTTTCTGCGATATTGTCTGTTGACGTGGCTTGAGTGATTGTGGAACTTGGCAAAACACTTATGAAAAATAGGTAGCCTTCAGAAAAAAGAAAGGGCAGGATTTTAAATTTTGCTTGTGATAAATTTAAAGTATGTACATTGAAGACCACAATATGCCAAAATCAAAACTTTACGTAACCTACAAAGAATGAAAAACAACTACGCAACAAGAAATATAGCATCAAAAAATTGGATAAAATTAACAGATATGCTACATCTGTTTCCTCCAAAAGATACTTTATAAATAAACACGCTTTAAAATACAATACTAACCATACAACCAACAAAATGAAAAAAATAAAATACATATTAGTTGCCTTGGTTTTTATAACAATTACGGCAAATGCTCAAGTTAGAAAAGATTTAATTACTGACTTTACTCCAGCACAAAGAACTACACTTGCGAATTTAATGATGGATTACATTACTCCACAAATTGTACAATATCATTGTGATTATATTAATCAATCAGGTGGAGAGGCCACAGATATACATAGTGATTTTGATTTTTTGCCATTCCATAGAGTTTATATTGAAGGAATGGAAGATTATTTTATTTCGAAAGGATTTCCTGAATTTGTTCCCTTGCCTGCATGGAATCCCGCAGATTGTACACCAATAGAATTACAAGTTATAGACCCTGAATGTGGCACTTTTTTCTGCCAATTTGGTTCTGCAGTAACCTGTGGTAGTGTCAATAATTGGTGTCCAAATAATCCTATACCTCCATATTTACAGGACCTTTGTCAATATCCATTTTCGCCAACTGTTCCAGGTAATTCTGATAGCAATGGATTGAGCAATAAATTAGAAGCTCCGTGGCATAATTCTGTTCATTCTGGTGCAAATGGAATGAATGGATTGATGGGCAATTTTCGCTCACCTGCGGCACCCATTTTTTGGTTATGGCACGCTTTTTTGGATGATATGTGGAAAGATTGGGAAGAAAACTGCTCCCAGTCAACTGCACTCCCTGTGGATTTATATATGAAAGACAACAGCTTTGTTATGCAAAGTTATAGAGATAGGGGTCAAGAACCCAATTTAGATGATGGACCTATGTGGACAAGCACAGATATATGGGTGCGGAATCAAGCAGATGGGGTTGCTATCCAAATCCACGAAAACCCAGTATATGGACAGACCAATTATGTTTATGTAAGAGTCCGCAACCGTGGATATCAAACCTCTTTAGGTACTGAACAGTTAAAATTATATTGGGCAAAAGCCAATACGGCTCTCGACTGGCCCAACCATTGGGATGGTTCTATGACCAATGGAGGTGGTTTTTTACTTGGAGATATTTTGGATACCAAAACAATTCCGCAAACCGATGGCCAAGACCAAACCATTTTGGAGTTTGCTTGGAACAATGTGCCAAACCCTGATGACTATACAAGTGGACAAGGAAGTGTAAATCCACATCATTTTTGTTTGTTGACAAGGGTAGAGGCCACTAACGACCCTATGTTTGACGAGATAAATGGAAGTGTTTATCACAATGCACAATACAACAACAATATTGCTTGGAAAAATCTTTCAGTGATAGATTTAACACCAAATGCTACAGACCCTAACCCCTGTGCCAGTGTATTTGTAGGTAATTATAATGGTACGGCAGGTAATTTTGATTTAGAATTTGTACTGCCCAGAAACTATAAAGGCAATCCTGTTTTAGCAGAAGCGGAAGTTTTGGTAACACTTGATGAAACCCTTTGGGGAAAATGGGACACCAATGGCAGGCAGGAGCAAAACCTGAGCCTACGGAGCGAAGGAAACAAGGAAGTCATAATTGATGAAAATAATGCCTCTTTAAAGAACCTGAACTTTCAAGCCAATGAATATGCATTGCTGAATGTATGCTTTCGTTTTGTTGCTAAAGAAATGACAGGGCAAAAAGATTTTGATTTTCACGTAGTACAAAGAGATAGCAATACGGGCGAAATTATTGGTGGCGAGACCTTCCATATAGAAGTGGAAGGAAAAGATGGCTTTTATGCTGATGCAGGAAGCGACCAAGAAATATCCCAAGGTGAAACAGCAGATATTTCCGCTTACGAGATTAATGAAGATGTTGTTTATAATTGGTATGACCAAGATGGTAATTTAATTTCCACAGGTATTGATGTTAGTGTATCGCCTGAAATTACCAAAAAATATAAATTAGAGGTTATATCGGACAATGGTGGTATCATTGATTATGACGACATTGAAATTAAAGTTAAAGAATATGAGATTTTGAGCATGTCTCCAAATCCTGCAAGTAACCAAGTAAACATCAATTATAATGCTACCAATGCCAGTTCAGCATATATAATGGTTACACAGCCTTATGGTAATACTTCAAACTACATCCTTGATGTAAATCAGAGTACAATCAATATTAATCTAACGGGATATACAACAGGTTTGTATTATGCTGTAATGGTTTGTAATGGGGAAGTATATGACAGCAAGACTTTAATTGTTGAATAATTTTAACCAAGTCCGTACTCTATTTTGGAATACGGGCTTATAATTTTAAAAAAATGAAAAAATTAATAATTATACTGATTTTATTAAGTTGTATTAAAGGTTTTTCGCAATGGACGCAAATTAGTATGCCAACGAATGAAACCTTGATTGACATCAGTTTTAAAAATGAAAGTTCTGGTTTTTGTATTGCCGAAAATGGACTTATCTTAAGAACCCAAGATGGTGGTAATATTTGGGATATAATTCAAAATAACCCATCTATAACATACACCAACATTATATACTATGATGATAAATTAGTCGCTTTTGGTACAGAAAATGGAAATTATTATTATTACTATTCCCTTGACCAAGGAATTACTTGGAACTCTCAAATTAGTAGTGCCGTGCCAAATGTATTAGGCCTTTTAAATAATGAATTATATTATCAAAATTTCTTATCTTCTTCTACATTATATAGATTCAATAATAATCAACCCGAAATAGTTGCCACAGATGTGGGTATTTTTGGGGTCAATGATGTTACCAACGAAATGGTTTACATAAATAATGATTTTAATACGATTTATAAATCTGATGATTTTGGAGCTAATTGGGAAGAATTGAATAACTATCCGAGTGGTTTTGGACAAAATCAAAGCACAAATTCAAGTATAAAGACAATTAATTCTACTGTCGTAGCACGATACACTTACCCTGACTTTCTTACTTATAGCATAGACGATGGTAATAATTGGACAGAAATTGAAGATAATGTTACAATTGGGATATATTATTTTACAAATAATGGTAAAGCTTACGGTACCAACCCAAGTACGAAAAGTATTTATGTAAACACTGAATTAACAATTTGGACAGAGCAATCTTCTTTAAGTGAAACAGCAGAAGATATTTATTTTTACAACGAAAATTTAGGTTTTGTTATTGGAATGAATGGCATGCTATATAGAACAGAAAATGGAGGAGGATTAGGGATGCAAGAAAACGATACCCTAAAAAAAAAATTAAAGTCCATCCCGTACCAACCAAAGACAAATTACAAATAGAAGTTCCCAAGAATTTAAATGTAAACAGTCTAAAGCTGTATGATATAAATGGCAGGTTGGTTAAGGACTTTGAAAGCACAAAAAGAACCTTGAAAATCTGTGGACTATCGTCAGGTAACTATTTGCTTAAAATTGAAACTGACCAAGGAACTGTAACAAAAAAAATAATTATAGAGTAGTACGTTTTTTTCTTAAAGTGACGTCTTTCGTGCGTTGGCAGAAAAACAGCTCTTTTATTTTTTTAAGGTGTTGGCTTTTTTAGCGGTGGGAAAAAAATAAATGTGCTGTTTATGCGGCTGGCTTTTTCATTCCGAATCTTTAAATATAAGCAGAATTTTTTTTTAGCTGTTCGTTAAGATACATGGTTTACATAAGTTAAAGATTGTTGTTTACACTAAAT
>CAZFUX010000163.1:0-5458 GCA_964522085.1 uncultured Aequorivita sp. | reverse complement strand
AAAAGTGTAAACGATGTTTCTTTAACTTTGTAAACGATGTCCCTTTACCGTACCTTATTAAACCCGATTTTTCGGGTTCCTATGTGTAGTGAGTATATAGATTATATATACAAATGATATTTTAAAAATAATAAAGAAATTACAGATTTTGCGAAATAATAAACCCGCCTGTCCAAGCATTCTGGAAGTTGAAACCACCAGTAATAGCATCGATATTAAGCACTTCGCCTGCAAAATAAAAGTTTTGCAGAATACGACTTTCAAAAGTTTTAAAGTTTATTTCCTTTAAAGCTACGCCGCCAGCGGTTACAAATTCTTCTTTAAATGTGCTTTTGCCATTTACTTCAAAAATCCCAGAAGTTAATTGATTTGCGATATTCTGAAGGTTTTCGCGTGTAGCATCTGCCCAAGTGAGCTTTTCATCAATTCCGGAAGCTTTTACAAGATTTTGCCACAATCTTTTAGGAAGTTCAAATTGTGAATATTTATAGATTGTTTGTTTTCCGAAGTTATCTTTCAGCGTTTTCAATTCTTCAAAAACCTCCTCTTCAGAAAGATTGTTTAACCAATTCACTTCAATATTAAAATGATACTTTAAAGGCTCCAGTAACCGTGCGCCCCAAGCCGAAAGTTTTAAAATTGCAGGACCGCTCATTCCCCAATGGGTTATTAATAAAGGGCCTTCGCTTTCCAAAATGCCCTTTCCTTCTTTTAAAACTTTAATTCGTGCATTCGTGGCAATCCCAGACAAATCCATAATTCTGGAATCCTTAATATTGAAGGTAAACAAGGAAGGAACGGTTGGAACTATTGTATGTCCCAAACCTTCCAACAATTGCCAGATCTTAGGATTACTGCCTGTGGCTATAACAATTTTTTCTGCGGAAAAGTTTTCGGATGTTGTATTTATTGTGAAGTTTTTGTCTTCCTTCAGAATTTCTTTTACGGATTGGCTTAGTAGAATTTCAACACCCAACCGTTTTGCTTGAGAAAGAAAACAATCAATAATTGTCTGTGAAGAATCTGAAACTGGAAACATTCTACCATCTTCTTCAATCTTTAACTCCACTCCCCTTTTCTCAAACCATTCAATGGTATCGCCCGTCATAAATGTGTGGAAAGGGCCTAAAAGTTCCTTTTCGCCTCGTGGATAGTTTTGCGTTAATTCCTTCGGAATAAATTCGGCGTGTGTTACGTTGCAACGTCCACCACCGCTTACTTTTACTTTTGTAAGCACTTCTTTTCCTCGTTCTAGAATGATTATTTTAAAATCGGGATTCTTTTCAGCAGCGTTTATTGCCGTGAAAAATCCCGCTGCTCCGCCACCTATTATTATAACATCAGCTTGCTTCAAGCTAGTGCTTTTTCTTCAGCAAAAGATTCGCATAACGCTATTGTTTCCTTTACATCATTAAGTGTTGTTCGCGGATTTATTAAGCACATTCGCAACACAACTTGTCCATTAAGTACCGTCGTTACTAATAGTGCTTGTTTAGAATCGACCACACTTTGTGAAACCCGTTGGTTCAAAGCGTCCAGCTTTTTCTCTGAAAGCTTGTTTCCAATTGGGTTATATCTAAAATTGATTACCGCCAACGTTGCTGGTGAAACAACCTCCCAATCAGGACTTTTTCGAAGAAAAAATTCGGTTGCTTCGGCTAACTTTACACTATAGGTTATCGCTTTTCTAAATTCACCCAAACCAAATGTTTTTACAGACATATAAAATTTTAAAGCTCTAAACCGCCTTGTTAGTTCAATACCGTGATCGTAAAAATTTATTTCGGAAGTATTCCCTTCAATATCTCGTAGATACTCAGGCTTTTCAGTAAAAGTTCCTTTTAACCATTTGTGATTTTTTACCAAAAGACAACCAATTTCGTAAGGTTGGTAAAACCATTTATGAGGATCTATTGTTAGTGAATCTGCTTTTTCAATTCCTTTTAAAAGTTGTTTTCCATCTTCGGAAAGAATAGCGAAACCGCCATAAGCGCCATCTATATGAAACCAAATATCTTCCTTTTTACAGATTTTCGCAATGTCTGAAAGCGGATCTACGGTTCCGGTATTTGTGGTTCCTGCCGTTGCAATTAAGCAGAATGGCTTTAAACCCTCTAGCCTATCTTTTGCAATGGCGTTCTTTAATTTATTGAGTGAAAATTTGAATTCGCCATCGGTTGGTATAATTCTAATTTGTTCTTTTCTAAAACCTAAAACACGAATAGCTTTTATATTTGAAGAATGCGCCTGATCTGAAAGATAGATAACAGCTTTACTGAAATCGTCGCCACATTTTACTTTTCTTGCAGTTACCAAAGCCGTTAAATTTGCCATAGAACCACCGCTAGTAAAAATCCCGCCTCCTTTTTTTTGTGGAAAACCGAACATTTTTAAAAGCCAATTCATTGCTACGATTTCCATTTCAGCAGCAGCGGGAGAAGCTTGCCATCCACCAGAAAATATATTGAAACCAGCCGTTAAACTATCTGCCATTGCACTTATATAATTGCTTGGTCCAGGTACGAATGAGTACGATTTTGGATGCGAAACAATATTACTTTTGGTCATTACTTCGTCCAGAACAAAATTCAAAATCTTTTTTGGGTCGCTTGGTTTTTCGGGTGCATCTTCAAGAAACACTGCCTCCATTTCTTGACGCGATGCCGATACTACAGGTAACTTTTCATTTTGTGTGGAAAAATGAGCTACAATAGCGTCAACTACTTCATAGCCATAGCTTTTCATTTCGTCGTGGCTCAACTCTAACGTTGCTTTATTCTGAATTTTCACGTGTTTGTTTTTATTTTTTTGAAAGTGCAAAAATACAGTTTTAGGGAAGGAAATTTAGCCTTTCAGCTAATAAAAATGCCTTGGCGGAAAGTCCAAGGCATTTTAAACATTATTGATTCGTCTAAAAAAAGTCTTCGACTGCGCTCTGACTGACATTATGATTATTCAACAATCATTTTCTTTGTTACGGTTTGTGCGTCATTACTAAACTTCACAAAATACAAACCAGTAGAAAGATTGATTGGTAATACATTCTGTCCTTCAGCTATTTTTTCAGTAGCTATTAAATTACCTTGAATTCCGTAGATTTCAACTGTTGAGAAAGAGAAAATATTATTGAAATTAATTTCATTTTTCACAGGATTTGGGTAAAAGCTGAAATTTTCAACCGCAACTTCATCAACACCCACAGTGCCACATTCAAAAGGGTCGAAGGTTACCAACCCTAAAGTAGCATCATCTACTTGATGAAAAATTACATCTTCAACTTCTTCTTCGGTACTTTGTTGGCCTTCTATCCAGCAGTTATTTTTTGCCGAAACAGGGTTTGCGGTGTTGTTGTAAAGCGCATAGATTTCGCCATTGTTTCCGTTTTCAGAAAAAGTGTTTCCACCTGGATTAGTAGCATCATCACCTAAATTTATTATAGCTTGATCCTGTAAAGTAATTCCCCACAAGTTTCTACGTATTTCGTTTCCTGTAACCACAACTTCGTTTATTGAAGAAGCTGCATAAAGATTAATTCCACTACCGCCAAGGTTAGGATCGTTTTCTATATTATTATCTTCAATTACATTATTGCTAATTACCGCGTCGTTTACAGCTCCCAAAATAGCTACTCCATATCTATTATTACTAATTGTGTTTTCGTCTATAATTACATTTACATTTCCACCAGTAAAATTAGCGATTGAAATACCCCCAGCTCTTGGATTATTTGCATCGCCAATTATTGTATTTTGAATAATCTCTAAAGACTCACTGGCCATTGTAGTACCCATATTTATTTGCGGACGGTTGGCATTAGCTGTATTATTACCCTCAATTATATTGTTGAAAATATAAGCTGAAACAGCCGAATTTGCCGCAGAACCGATTGCTGGATTTTCATTAAAAGAAATAGTATTATTAGTAATTTGAGGCATTCCACGTGAAAGTTGGATTGCAGCACTTGTAGTTGCGCCCGAAACATTATTGGTAATAGTACTATTGTCTATTGAAAATGTTTCAGTCAATACCCGAAGGCCTCCGCCATAGGTTATAGTTGCATTTTTAATATCAATTTCTGAAAACTCTTCAAAACGAAAGCCTTCATAGGGTGCTGCTTCATCTAAAGCACTAATTGTTACTTCATTTGCATTTACTATAAATGTTCCAAACACGGTTATTAACTTAGCCGCATCAATGGTAAGTAATAAGTCAGTATCTATAAGCAATCCATCATTTGCAGCGATTGTTAGGTTTCCCAAAAGTGAATAACCACTCCCTGTAGCAGTTATTGTTGTTGGACTTAAAGCTGCAATATCAGCAAGTGTAAATGTATCACCAGTGTTTGGGGTTGTATAATCCTGCGCAAGCATAGTTGCAATCGCACAAAAGAATAAGAATGTACTAAGTATTATTTTTTTCATTTTATTTATTTTTTTAGGCTGTAAAAGTAGGAAGATGCACTTAGTTAAAAAAGCAATTAATGGAGTTTTATATCTTCAAAAATCAACTAAATTTGAATAATGGTTTTGTACATCCTGACAACCTTATTGGTTTTTCCGTACGGCAGATTTTGTAAGGCTTCAATCATTAGTTATCCAGTTTATTTTGCTTGGTCTATTTCTTTATTTCGAAGAAAGTTATACTATTCTCAGTTGGGCATTGGTTACAACACTAGTTGCCAGCATAGTATATCAACTTTTTAAAGTGTTTCCATACAGTTCGCTTTTTCCAAGGACAAGATCGCATGCTAAAACAGACGGTCACGTTTCAATTTTAGCAGGAAATGTTTTGCAAACCAACACTTCATATCCTGCTTTTTTAGATGAAACAAAACGTTTCGACCCCGACTTGGTGCTTACAATGGAATCTAACAAAGACTGGGAAAACGGTATTTCTGAAATTGAAGAGAAGTATCCATTTACTATAAAGGTACCTTTAGAAAATTTTTATGGAATGCATCTTTATTCTAAAAAAGAAGTAAAAAATATTGAAGTGAAATATCAGATTGAAGATGATAAACCTTCCATTTTTTTCGATTTTTATACAGATGAGAATTCCCCAATTCACTTTTGCTGTTTACATCCCGTACCACCAAGCCCAACGGAGAATGAAACTTCTAAAGAGCGCGATGCCGAGTTAATGCTCACGGGCAAAAGAATCCGAAAAATGGATAAACCAACCGTAGTTTGTGGCGATATGAATGATGTGGTATGGAGCCGCACCACACGGCTTTTCAAAAAAATTACTGGAATGATAGATCCGCGCGTGGGTCGTGGTTTCTTTTCTACTTTCCATGCTGGATATTTCTTTTTGCGATTTCCCTTAGATCATCTTTTCCATACGCGCGATTTGTATGTGGGAAAAATGGTTCGTTCCAAAAACTTCGGAAGTGATCATTTTGCGATGTATACTCACTACAGATAGGAACCCTAAAAATCGGGTTTAATAATTTGAAAAT
>CAZFUX010000162.1:0-5478 GCA_964522085.1 uncultured Aequorivita sp. | reverse complement strand
ATTTTCAAATTATTAAACCCGATTTTTCGGGTTCCTATCTGTAGTGAGTATATTTTTCCAACCTTTGTATGATTACCTATAGCAGTTATTTCAGCAATAGCAAGCCCTCCACTCACTTGGGTGCCCATGTAAATGTTTTTATCTTGGGAAGTGGCATCTTTTTCAACCGAAAAAGATGCTCCTGTCAAAATTGATTCGTTTACAGAAAAATCGTTGGAGTGAACAATGGTACCATCTGCTACAATGGTGGCGCCTTCTTCCACCATCAAAAAATCGCCAACCACAACATCTTGGCTTTTGATTTCAATAACTTTTCCGTTTCGTATTACTTTACAATTAGGTTGGGAAAGTTCTTTGAGTTTTTCGAGGGCATCGTGCGTTTTCGCATCTTGATACAGCGAAATTGCAGCGACCAAAAGAATTGCCGCTGTCATAAAAATTCCTTCTCCCGTATTTCCCGTGAAAAAATATAGTGTGGCGGCAACCAATAATAAAATAACCATTGGTTCCTTTGCTAGGCCTTTTATAGCTTCAAGGAAATGGTTTTTCTTTTTTGATTCAAGAACATTACTGCCAAACTTTCTCCACGAAGCCAGAACTTCGGAATCCGTCAAGCCGTGAATGTCGAAGTTTTCTATGGACATTTATAGGGTTGGTTTTAAGAATCAATAAATTTATGAATTGTAAATTCCTTAGTTTATGATAATTATCAAGTGAAACTCCAAATATTTTAGAAGAAAATCTAAAGCGGAATATTCCCGTGTTTTCTATTCGGTCGTGGAACATCTTTATTCTCTAGCATCGCAAATGCCTTCAATAATTTTCTGCGTGTTTCCCGAGATTGAATTACTTCATCAATAAATCCGCGCTGTGCAGCTTTAAATGGATTTGCAAATGTTTCTGCATATTCAGCTTCTTTCTCTGAGAGTTTTAGCACAGGGTTTTCAGCAGCAGTAATTTCTTTTCTGAAAATAATTTCACTAGCTCCCTTTGCTCCCATTACAGCAATTTCAGCAGTTGGCCAAGCATAATTCATGTCGGCACCAATGTGTTTACTATTCATAACGTCATAAGCGCCACCGTAGGCTTTTCTGGTAATTACGCTTACTCGGGGAACTGTAGCTTCACTTAAAGCATACAATAGTTTCGCCCCATTTAGAATAATTCCGTTCCATTCTTGATCTGTTCCTGGAAGAAAACCTGGAACATCTACCAATACTAAAAGCGGAATATTGAAGCAATCACAAAAACGTGTAAAACGTGCTCCTTTTTTTGAACTATCTACATCAAGAACTCCCGCCAAACTCATTGGTTGGTTTGCTACAATACCAATGCTTCTTCCTCCTAATCTTGCAAAACCTACAATAATATTATCTGCGTAATCTTTATGCACTTCAAAAAAAGAATCTTCATCTATTGTTCCTTTGATAACCTCATGCATATCATAAGGTTTGTTTGCAGAATTTGGGATGATGGTTTCCAATTCATCACGAAATTCATCTTCAGCATCAAATGGTAATTTTTCTGTAGTAGTTTTATTGTTCTGCGGAAGATAGCTGAGCAAGGTTTTAATCTGTTCTAAACAAACTATATCATTCGCAGCGGTAAAATGCGTAACGCCACTTTTTGTAGCGTGTGTCCTAGCACCACCAAGTTCTTCTGAAGTTACAGTTTCATTTGTAACGGTTTTTACAACGTTTGGTCCAGTTACAAACATATAACTGCTGTCTTGAACCATTAAAGTAAAATCAGTCATTGCCGGCGAATAAACCGCACCACCAGCACAAGGCCCCATAATCGCAGAAATCTGAGGAATTACACCCGAAGCCTGAACGTTTCTATAAAAAATATCTGCATAACCGCCCAAAGACCTTACACCTTCCTGAATTCGCGCGCCACCAGAATCATTTAGACCAATTAAAGGTGCGCCAACTTTCACGGCATGATCCATAATTTTACAGATTTTCTCGGCGTGAGTTTCAGAAAGTGCTCCTCCAAAAACCGTGAAATCCTGTGCAAAAACATAAACCAACCGGTTATTAATTGTTCCATATCCAGTTACCACACCATCGCCATAATACACTTCTTTTTGCATATTGAAATCCGTGGTTCTGTGGGTTACGAGTATACCCATTTCTTCAAAAGAGCCTTCATCTAATAGATATTCCACGCGTTCACGAGCGGTGAGTTTTTTCTTTTCGTGTTGTTTTGCAATTCGCTTTTCTCCACCGCCTTTTTTGGCTTCCTGAATTATTTCTTGCAGTTTTTTATTGTTGTCGGTCATAGATTTTAAATATTTCTCAGCGCAACTCTGTGTTTTCTCTGTGTAACTCTGCGTAATAGCTATTTCACAGAGTTACACAGAGTACCACGGAGGTTCACATAGTTTTCGGTAATCGAAGTTTTTCTGAATCTTTTAAATATTGTTTTAATGCGAAAAGTGCTGCTACTTTTGCCTCTTCTTCATTAATTGCTTGTAGCTTTTCTTCGGAATAATATTTCTTAACGAAATTAGTATCGAAATTTCCACTTCGGAAAGCATCGTGCTCAAAGACGAATTTTCCAAACGAAAGCGTTGTACTTACGCCTTCAATATGATATTCTGAAATTGCTTCCAGCATTGTTTGCATCGCTTCATTTCTGGTTTTTCCGTATGTTATCAACTTAGAAAGCATTGGGTCGTATTGAATTGGCACTTGCATTCCTTCTGTAAATCCATCGTCTATACGAATATTTTTTCCGCTTGGTGGGCGATACACTTCAAGTTTTCCAACGCTTGGCATAAAATTGTTTAATGGATCTTCTGCATAAACACGAACCTCAAAAGCGTGCCCTGTTATTTTTAAATCTTCCTGCGCGAAGGAAAGTTCTTTATTGTTGGCAACGTTTATTTGCTGTTCAACTAAGTCTAAACCTGTTATTAATTCAGTAACGGGATGTTCTACTTGCAAACGCGTATTCATTTCTAAGAAATAAAAATTCAGTTTGTCGTCCAATAGAAATTCTACTGTTCCCGCTCCTACATAATCACAAGCTTTTGCAACTTTCACCGCAGCTTCGCCCATTTGCTTACGTAATTCTGGCGTTAAAACTGAAGAAGGTGCTTCTTCAACCACTTTTTGGTGGCGACGCTGAATGCTGCATTCGCGTTCAAAAAGATGAACGGTATTTCCAAAATTATCTGCTAAAACCTGAATTTCGATATGTCTTGGAGAAGCAACAAACTTTTCAATAAAAACCGAACCATCACCAAATGCATTTTCGGCTTCGCTGATGGCGCGTTTCATTTGGTCTTCAAATTCTTCAACATTTTCCACAATACGCATTCCTTTTCCACCGCCACCGGCTGATGCTTTTATGAGGATTGGGAAACCTATTTCCTTTGCAATCTCTTTTGCAGCGGAAACATCCGTAATGGCTTCTGCCGTTCCGGGAACCATTGGTATGTTATATTCTTTTACGGCATCCTTTGCGGCCAGTTTGCTTCCCATAACACGAATGGCGTGCGATCTTGGACCTATAAAAATCATTCCGCTTTTTTCTACACTTTCGCCAAATTCAGCATTTTCACTTAAAAATCCGTAGCCGGGATGGATGGCGTCAACATTCAATTCCTTAGCAACTTTAATAATATTATCGCCCAATAAATACGATTCGTTGGAAGGTGGCGGGCCAATACAAACCGCTTCATCTGCAAATTTTACGTGTGGTGCATTTCTATCTGCTTCCGAAAAAACGGCTACCGTTTTAATACCCATATTTCGGGCGGTTTTCATTATTCGCAATGCTATTTCACCGCGATTGGCAATCAGTATTTTTTTAATCATTTTTTTCAAATTCAATTAATAAAATTCCTTTTTCAACAGTGTCGCCTTTGGCAATATTCACAGATTTAATAACTCCGTCACGTGTTGCAGTCAAAGAGTTTTCCATTTTCATTGCTTCAAGAACGCAAAGAGAATCTCCTTTTTTAACTTCGCCACCTTCAGACACGTTTACTTCTAAAATAATACCTGGCATTGGTGCGTGTATTTCATCTTCAACAGAAGCATTTCCTAATGAAAGGCCCATTTCTTTAATGAGCTCATCCAATGGAGTTCCAATCTTTACTTTGTAAATGTTTCCGTTCACTTTCACACTGTAATTTCTATTCACGAAATCATTCTCTAAAAGTTGAATCGTGAAAGATTTATTATTGTGAAGAAGGTGTAATTTTTGATTGAAAGTTTCCGTTTGATCTATATTTTCGGCGTCATTGGAGAGTAATTGGAATTCATATTTATCATCCACTGAAACCCGATAGCTTTCTTTCATAATTTTAAAAATTTTGGTTAAAGATAAGGTTTGTTTAAGGTTTCAACAAAAAGGAATTGGTAATGACTACAGAAAATTTAATTCAACTTTGATATCTTTAACTAAAATGAAAGCTTATGAAAAAGTATCTATTTTTATTTACAGTATTAATTGTTTTCGCTTCCTGCGCTCAACAAAAAAAGAAAGAAGATGTAGCGCTGAAAACAGAACCACAATCCTATAAAATTGAAGAAGCCGTTAAAAACCTCAATAATCCTTGGGGAATGACTTGGTTGCCTGATGGCAGTATGCTCATTACTGAAAAAGACGGGCGATTAATTCATTTTAAAGAAGGTGAAAAAACCGAAATAACAAATGTTCCTAAAGTTTACAATAGCGGTCAAGGTGGTTTATTAGATATTGAATTGCATCCAAACTACAGCCAAAATGGTTGGATTTATATTACTTATGCTTCAGAAGAAGGTCAAGGAAAAGGCGGACATACTGCTTTAATGCGTTGTAAACTAGAAGGTAACTCACTCACAAATATTGAAACACTTTATAAGGCTGGGCCAAACACTACCGCCGGACAACACTTCGGTTCACGTATTGAATTTGATAATGACGGTTTTGTATATTTCTCCGTTGGTGAACGTGGTGAACGAGAAGTTAATCCACAAGATATAACTCGTGATGGTGGAAAAATTTACCGATTAAACGACGATGGAAGCATCCCAGAAGACAATCCATTACAACGAACCAAATGCAAAAAAAGCAATTTACACTTATGGAGTTAATTACAGCGGGACAGAAATCACAGCTGAAACTACAAAAGCAGGTGTTGAGCCCCCTGTCTATTATTGGGTGCCATCAATAGCACCCTGCGGAATGGCGTTTGTTACAGGTAATAAATTTCTGCAGTGGAAAAACAAGTTATTGGTCGGCTCGTTGAAATTTGCTTATGTAGAATTGCTTTCGCTAGAAGGAGATAAAGTTGTAAATCGAGAGAAAATTGCACAAGATATAGGTCGTGTGCGGAATGTGAAAATGGATCCTGACGGCTTAATTTATATTGCCGTGGAAGGACAGGGTATATTTAGACTAGTTCCTCAATAAAAAAGCTTTCAGCATTACTCACTCCATTTAGGTTTTCGGGAATCCAAGATTTCACCACCTAAATTAACC
>CAZFUX010000161.1:0-5515 GCA_964522085.1 uncultured Aequorivita sp. | reverse complement strand
TGTAGTGAGTATATGCTCCTGAACTAAACCCTTGTGAACAAATTTGGCAATACATAAAAAACAGATATAAGAATCAACGATTTGAAAATATGGAAAACTTGAAAAATTGGTTGTATGAAACAGTTAATCTAATGGATAAAAAAACATAAAATCTATAACAAGCAATCATCATTATCTGAATGCCTTCTATGCGATATTATAAATTTAAATCGGTATAAATGATTAGAAATTTCATTACCTAAAGGTAATGATCTGTAAAGGATCTCTTTTAAAAAACTTCATAAGCAACCAAGATAGTAAATTTTGGGTATAAAAAACCTGCAAAACTTTGATAACTTTGCAGGTTTTTTGGATTTGACCCTTCAACACTTCTACTTCATTCAGTGCAGAAAAGATAAGCGTGACAAGTTTTAAATTAGCTGAGTTCAACCCATAAGTGCAAAACATTTATTTTTTAGGACTTCAATTGGGTTATGATAATTAAATTTTCTAATTGATCTGTAATTTAGTAATCTTTCAACTTCTTTAATTCGTTTTTCAGAGACTTTTCTTAAATCGGTTTTCTCAGGAAAAAACCTCCTTATTATACCTATTCTATTTTCCACTGTACCTTTGTCTTGAGAGGTATAAGGTCTTGTAAAATAAGTTTTTGCATTTAATAGATTTCCTATTTTTGATGTTGCGCAAACTCCTTTCCATTGTCAAAAGTAAGTGTCTTTACCCAAGAAGAACTGAAGTTGGTAAGTCTCTGTTCCATTTTCTCATATACCTCACTCGCTTCTTTTCCGCTGAGCTTTTCCAGCATCGTTACCAAAGTAGCTCTGTCCGTCATTACCAGTAGTGCTGGTCTATGCTCACTTCCCATCATTAAATCGACCTCTATATTGCCAATGCGTTCCCGTCGTTCAACAACACTGGGACGTTCTTCAATTCCCACACGATCTTTGATCGCTCCTCTTTTATCCTTTATATTCCCCCTTTTCTGTCGCCTGCTACCGTGCCTAAGATTCTTGTAGAGATTAGAATATTTTGAATCTGTTTTCTTCTTACTTTTCTTGACATCCCAGATCCACTGGTATATTGTTTCGTAGCTCACACAAGCTTCGCCATCAAGTTCTAAGCGTTTACTGATAAGTTCGGGGCTCCACTTCTCATAACGCAATAAACCGGCAATACGCTCTTTTAGTGGCTCTGTGAGCATTGCTTGTTTAGGCTTATTCTTATGCCTAGTATCTGCACGTCTTTGTGCATTTGAGGCTACATACCTTCCAGCGGTCCTTCCCTGCTTAGCGATGTTACGGTTGAGTTCTCTATAAATTGTACAGGGAACAACTCCTAGAATTTCAGCGATTTCACTTTTACTAATTTCTGTTTCCAGTAAGGCTTCGATTTGACACCTTTGGTGGAGGGTCAATTGATTGTAGTTTTTCATGCAAGACTAATATAACAATTGGTCTTGCACTTATTACTCGAACTTACATTATTCCTTATCCTTCACTTTTATTCCGTCCACGTCTTTCAACTGGCTTCGAACTTCTTCTTCAGTACCAGTAAAAGCTTTGGTTTGGGTAGTTTCTACACCATCAACAGTTTTAATAATTATTACGTTTGCTGTAACTTGGTCGTTGTTGTCGTTTTTTAACCACTCTACCATTGTTTCAGTTTTGTCTTTTAGGTTATCACCTTCAGTAATAGTACTTCCAGTTTCAATGTATTGAATCTGCTTATCTGTCAAAATTGTTTTGTTTCCTTCTGCATCAATCAAGTAAACTTCTTCGGAAGAGGTTTCAGCAGCTATTACATCACTATCGTGATTTCCAAGAATTGGAGCGATTACCAAACCAATCAAACAAGTCAGTTTAATCAAAATATTCATTGAAGGTCCTGAAGTATCTTTAAAGGGATCTCCAACAGTATCACCAGTTACGGCTGCTTTGTGCGCCTCACTTCCCTTATAAGTCATTTCACCGTCGATCATTACACCTGCTTCAAAAGACTTCTTAGCGTTATCCCAAGCTCCACCAGCGTTGTTTTGGAAAATAGCCCAAAGTACACCACTTACGGTAACCCCGGCCATATAACCCCCTAACATTTCGGCAATTGCCATATTGTTCATTCCAAAAATCATTGGTACGAAAGCAATAACTAATGGAAAACCAATTGTTAGTACACCAGGAAGCAACATTTCTCTTAATGCTGCTTTGGTAGAGATATCCACACATTTAGCGTATTCTGGCTGACCAGTTCCTTCCATAATTCCAGAAATATCACGAAACTGTCTTCTCACTTCATTTACCATTTCCATTGCAGCTTTACCAACCGCGTTCATTGCCAAGGCAGAAAACACAACGGGAATCATACCTCCCACAAAAAGCATCGCTAAAACTGGGGCTTTAAATATATTAATTCCATCAATCCCTGTAAAGGTTACATAAGCAGCAAAAAGTGCTAATGAAGTTAATGCGGCAGAAGCAATAGCAAAACCTTTACCAGTTGCGGCAGTTGTATTACCAACAGCGTCTAAAATATCGGTACGTTCACGAACAATAGGATCTTGCTCACTCATTTCAGCTATACCACCAGCGTTATCACAGATTGGTCCAAAAGCATCAATTGCAAGTTGCATAGCAGTTGTTGCCATCATTGCAGAAGCTGCAAGAGCAACACCATAAAAACCAGCAAAAGCATAAGAGGACCAGATAGCACCAGCGAAAAGCAACACTGAAGGAAATGTAGAAATCATCCCTGTTGCTAAACCGGCAATTATATTGGTTCCCGCACCAGTTGATGATTGTTGTACAATTTTAAGGATTGGTTTTTTACCTAAACCAGTGTAGTATTCCGTTACCGATGAAATTACAGCACCTACAACTAAACCAACTAATGTGGCATAAAATACTCTCATTGAAGAAATCTCTTGAAGACCTTCGCCGAAAAAACTCATATTCATTGTTTCTGGAAGCATCCATTTTACCAGAACAAAACATGCAATTGCAACTAAAACTATAGAAACCCAGTTACCAATATTTAAAGCTCCCATAACTTGAGATTCTTTTGCATCGTTACTTTTTATTTTCACTAACATAGTACCAATAATGGAAATGATAATACCAGTACCAGCAATTGCCATTGGCAATAAAATTGGGCCAATACCGCCAAAAGCGTCAGTAATTGCTCCACCCATATCTTTTATAACATAGTTTCCTAAAACCATCGCTGCAAGAACTGTTGCTACATAACTACCAAATAAATCGGCACCCATACCTGCAACATCACCTACGTTATCACCTACATTATCAGCGATAGTAGCAGGGTTACGTGGATCATCTTCTGGAATACCAGCTTCTACTTTTCCTACTAAATCTGCACCTACATCGGCAGCTTTAGTATAAATACCACCACCTACTCTGGCAAACAAGGCAATAGACTCAGCTCCAAGAGAGAATCCTGCCAATGTTTCAAGAACAATGGTCATATCCATTGTATTCGTCCAAACACCGCCCATAAAGTAATGAAAGAAAAATATAAAGAATGCGGTTAGTCCCAATACTGCAAGACCGGCAACACCAAGACCCATTACTGTACCACCACCAAAAGATACTTTAAGCGCATCTGGCAGACTTGTACGTGCAGCTTGGGTGGTACGAACGTTTGTTTTCGTGGCTATTTTCATTCCCATATTTCCTGCAAGAGCAGAAAACACAGCGCCGAATATAAATGCAACAACTATTAATATATGTGTTGTAGGAACAAGGTATGATACAACTGCCAAAGCAACACTAACAATAACAACAAAAATGGCAAGTAGCCTATATTCAGCGTTAAGGAAAGCTAAAGCACCTTCATAAATGTGGTCGCTTATTTCTTTCATCTTTCCAACGCCTGGGTTTTGTTTCATTACCCAAGAACGTTTAACGGCCATAAAGATTAAGCCTAATATCGCCATTACAATAGGCGCATAAATCATCATTGATTCCATAAATTTTTAAAATTAAGGTTGGTTGTCAAATTTTCGATTCCAAAAATAGGGAAATGGATTGGGATACAAAACAATTAAATGCAACAAACCTCACAGGTTTTTGACACCTGTGAGGTTTATTCGTGAAATAGTTGGTGAATCTTTAAAAAGGTTTAAATACTAAAACGTCCATGAACTTCTGGAGTTTCTTCGTAGCGTTTAATACATTGCTTGTAAATCTCGATTGCCTCCGAGGCATCGCCCCAACCACCAACATCAACTCGTTTTTTCTCAAGATCTTTATAAACTTTGAAGAAATGTTCAATCTCCTTTATTAAATGTGGGTTAAGATCACTCAAATCGTTTAATTGGTTCCAAACAGGGTCTGAAACTGGCACACAAATAATTTTTTCATCTTGTCCTTTTTCATCTGCCATATGAAATACACCAATAGCTTTTACCTCCATAACACACATAGGGAAAGTAGGCTCGTGACCTAAAACTAAGGCGTCTAGCGGATCGCCATCTTTCGCATACGTTTCTGGAATAAAGCCATAATCTGCAGGATACATCATACTGCTGAAAAGCATACGGTCAAAGCGAATTTTCTTTAGTTGAAAATCGTATTCGTATTTGTTACGGCTTCCTTTTGGAATTTCTATTAGTACGTCAAATGTCTTGTTCATTGTAATTTATTTTTTGAAATATTTTGAGGGTGCAAAAGTAATCCTTTTTGGCTTAATTGGAAAGTCGCTGCCTAGTGATTTCCACTATTTTGAGAAGGTGTTCTTTTAATATTTCTGGCTCAAGAACTTGTACATAGTCGCCAAACATGATATACCAACGCGCGAAACTGTGTTCTAAGTTTTGGGTGAGAAAAGTCATTTCCACGCCGTCCTCTTTTACTTCTTCGGAAACAAAACCGTAGTTTTTCCGATCTCCTTTAATATATCTCACCACACTTTTATCAACCAGAATACGCACTTTAGTTTTTGGCGAATCTTCTTCTTTTTTGCGGAAATCATCTAAAGTGCCGTGATCTCTTTGAAAAGGAAGCGCTCTTCTTTCAATTTGAAGCAACCTATCTGTACGAAATTGGCGGTAATCTTTTCTGAGATGGCAATACGCCATTACATACCAATAGTTATTCTCATGAAAAATGCCAACAGGCTCCAAAAGTCTTTCCGAAGGGTTTTCAGTATCCAAAGAATGGTATTTCACAAAAACCTGCTTCTTTTCGGCTATACTTTCGAATAGTATTTCCAGCGCATTCGGTATGTTTTCGTTGAACAGACTTTCGGTGGGATTAATAGATATTTGCCCTTGTAGCGCATCAATCCAATCCTTTTCTTTTCCGCGTAAAACAGATTTCACCTTAAACATTGCGAATTCATAATACGCGCCAAAAGTTTTATCAGTAAATTTCTGCATCAGTTTTTTTGCAGCCACAAAGCTGCTCGCCTCCTCGCGTGTAAACATTACCAGCGGCAAACGATAACATCCATAATATACTCACTCCATTTAGGTTTTCGGGAATCCAAGATTTCACTACCTAAA
>CAZFUX010000160.1:0-5525 GCA_964522085.1 uncultured Aequorivita sp. | reverse complement strand
TTAATTAATAATCGAAATTTAAAAGATTACTCTTGTTTTATAGGGGTCAAAACAGATACTACACCTCAAAATGGCAACCTTAGCCTAAACATTTCAAACCTAGAAGACCTTGGAACCAGTAGCAGATACGAAGGGTGGCTACTTGTAAACGGATTACCAGTTTCAACAGGAATTTTTTCGGTTGATGAAAATGGTGCTTTATCTGAAACTTCTTTTTCAGTACCTGTGGAAATACTAAATGCTGCAACAAAATTTATTCTAAGTATCGAACCAAATCCTGATAGTGATCCTGCGCCTTCTGCGCATAAATTAATTGCGGGTGATTTTAATGGTAATTCAGCCTCGGTTTCAACCTCAGTAGCTCCCGCAGTTGGGGATTTTAGCAATGCAGCAGGTTCATTCTTTTTGCGCAGTCCAACGGATGAGCCTCAAGGTTCCGTCAATAATGGAAACGATGAAAATGGTGTTTGGTTCGGTTTGCCAGGAGCACCGCCATCTCCCAATTTTACATTGCCAATATTACCAGACGGCTGGGTTTATGAAGGATGGGTTGTTGGGGATACAGGTCCATTGTCCACAGGGCAGTTTAAAAATTTTGATATGCGAGATATGAATGCGGGCGCTGTTGGTAGCTTTAGTGGTATAGAGCAATTGGGGCCACCAATTCCAGGAGAAGATTTTTTTAATAATGCTCCTTCTGGGGAAGTTTTTCCTTTGGACATTCGCGGAAGAATGGTTGTGATAAGCGTAGAGCCATTTCCAGACAATAGCCCAGCGCCTTTCGTGTTGAAGCCACTTGCTGCACTAGCTAGCAATGATACTGCGCCAGCATCTTACAATTTTAACCAGAACCTTGGGTCTTTCCCAACTGGAACGATAACACGATAATACTGTTTGTTTCTTTGTGTTGGTTGTTAAAAAGCTCCAAAGGGTTTCTTCGGAGCTTTTTTATAAATTATTTTTTAAAAAATAGTTGACATTAGTTATTCCCCAAAATCAAAGGCAAACCACTATCGCCAGAACCAACTATCACAATTTTGGAGTTTGGTGATTTGGCAAGTTCTAAAGTAGCATCAATACCTTTATCTTGTAGCACTTTATCTGTTAAGGATGCACTTAAAATAGCATTTGCATCTGCTTTTCCTTGGGCTTCAATACGTACCTTTTGAGCTTCTTTGTCTGCTGTTACCAATCTAAATTCATATTCTAAAGACTCCTGCTCTTGTTTTAGTTTACGCTCAATTGCATCTTTAATAGTTGCTGGTAACGTAACATCGCGTACTAAAATCTGATTTAATTGAATATACTGTTCGTCCAAAATTTTCTTTGTTTCTTCAAAAATTTCTTCTTGTATAGCATCACGTTTTGTAGAATACAATTGTTCCGGAGTATAACGTCCCACAACACTTCTTGCAGCACTACGTATGGCTGGCTGAATAACACGTTGTAAATAATCTTCCCCTTTTTCTTGGTGCAATTTTGCAACATCGGTAGCTATAGGTTGGTACCAAGCAGAGGCATCTAATTTAATTTCAAGTCCGTTGCTAGAAAGTACTTGCATTTTTTCGCTAAGTTCTTGTTGACGTACTTCGTAAACAAAAACTTTATTCCAAGGAGCGATAATATGAAAACCTTCGCCTAATGCCGGTTCGTCAGTTACTACACCATTACTAAAAGTTTTATAAAGTACGCCTACGTGACCAGAATTAATGGTTACAGAAGATTTTGAAACTAAAATAATAAGTAAAACAATTCCGACTATTACGGGTATTGTGAGTTTGGGTAATTTTTCCATTGTATCTTTTTATAGGGGTTAATTTTTTAGATAAGTCCGTTATATTTTCTGATAAACCATTCTGCAGTGAGGGCAAGAACAATAAGTACTAGAAGATATTTCCAATCGATCAAAGGTACCACTTTTTGTTCACTTTTTTCAATGTTTTGGTAGTTAGTATCTGCTAGTAAAGCATTAATTAATCCATCGCTTTGGGTTGTAAAATAAGCCTTTCCGTTAGTCTTTTGTGCAACACGCTGAAGTTTAGAAATAGCTGCATTTAAAAATTGTTGTTCTACATTAAAATCTAAGATTGTGAAATCTCCACTACTTGAAACTGCTTCATTTGCAACTGAAACTGTATAGTTATACTCGCCTGCCGGAAGACTGTTTAAGTCAACTTCAAAATAATTGTTCCGAAGCAACATCGGGAAAAGGGTCTGATTTTCAGTTTCTGTATTTTTTACTGTGATGTTAAGCGATGCTCGATTGTCGAAGACATAATTTTCATCAAAATACTGTGCCGAAATCTTGATTGGATTGTTGTTGTAATAAAACGTTTCCGAAGATACTTCTAACCTACTTCTACGTTTGTTTGAAGCTAAATATTGAACAACATTACCAATAAAATCATCAAAACTTTGGAAGCTTTCCGTTTCTACAAAACTGCGTGCTCGCCAGCGCCAAAAGCCTTCACCGTCCCAAATTGCATCGCGTTTGCCATTTATTTCCATAGTTGCAAGCAATGGATTTTCGTTTGTAATGCCGTTTACTGTTTGGGCCAGCATTACTTCATTCGGAACACTTATTGTCAATGCACCAAAACCTGTATGCAATGGCGGAAAACCATCAAAACCAATATTTTCCACCGCAAAAGTTCCGTAATTACTGTTTAATTTAGCTTGAATATTGTCACTTTGATTAGAGGCCTCTTTGTTAAAATTGTCTTGTACGCCGTTCAAAAAAACCCAATCAGTTTGCAAGCCAGAAATAACCCAAGTGTTTTTGTTTAATTTTTCAATTTCTGAAAATACCGAAGCAAAACTTCTATCGGGTTGATATAGAATTACAAGCTGGTAGTCATTTAAAGTTGAAACGGCTTCCGCAGGTTTTTTGAATGAAATTGTGCGTTGCTCATTGCTTGTAATCGCCTTTTTAAGCCCCCCCAAATCTGGATGAACTATTTTACTAATCACCAAAACGTTGGTGGCTTGGTCTATAACTTCAACCGCAAACTGCTTGCTATTGTTAGTTTTGTTCTTTTCATCAGGTAGCGGAAGTATTTGTGCTGTGTATTTTTGAAGTCCGACGCTATTTGCAGAAAGCGTGAAATTTAGTGTTTTTGAAGTTTCATTTTCATTGAATGAAACATTTGTACGATACAAAGTTGCTTTGCCTTGTGAAACTACAAATTCAGAATTTACCGGGTTTGTGCCACTATAATTCAGAATAACTTCAACCGGAAATTGATTTTTTAGAAAAGCGTAACGATTTGTATTTAGCTGTCCAATTTTAAGGTCAGTGTATTTTATGGAATCGCCAAGTATTACCGGATAAATGGCGTTTTTATTGTTCGCTGAAGAAAATTCGTAATCATTTCCCAAGGTTTGATTTCCATCGGTAATGATTATTGTTGGTGCAGTTTGGTTTTTGAAAAGTTCGTTAACTGAAGAAAGTGCTTTTGAAATATTGGTGTTCTTTTCATTAAAAGAAATAGAATCATTTTCACGGAAATCACTTCCGAAGGAATAATAGGAAATGTCGAATTTATCATTTAATTCATTATTTCCCTTTAATTTCTGAAGTAATTCTGAAACATTCTCTTTTTGATTCAATTCCCCTATTGAAGCCGAATTATCAATCAGCACAGGCAGTTTTGGCTTTTCAATAGTATAGGTTTCACTTTTAAATTTAGGATTAATAAGCAAAAGTAAAATTGAAAAAAGTGTAACAAACCGAAGCGCACCAAAAACCCAGGCCAACATACCTTTTTGTTTGGACTTGTAGCCATACATGAAAACCGCCAAAGCAAGCGATACTACTCCAGCGAGAATGATATAAAGAATGGTTTCTGAAGTCACTAAAGTGGTTTCTAATTTCAGGCTAAGGTCGCTGAATTATTATTAAAAGTTGATTAGTTGAGCGTTGAAGGTTTTTCTTACTACTAACTAAGTCAGCATTCCTCCATCAACATTCAAGACTTGCCCTGTAATATAAGCAGAAAGGTCGCTTGCCAAGAAAACACAAGCATTGGCAACATCTTCAGGAGATCCGCCACGTTTTAATGGAATCATTTCGCGCCACATTTGAACGGAAGCTTGGTCTAATTTTTCAGTCATTTCTGTTTCAATAAAGCCAGGAGCGATTGCATTGCAACGAATATTACGAGAGCCTAACTCGATGGCAACCGATTTTGTGAAACCAATTACACCAGCTTTAGAAGCTGCATAATTAGTCTGACCAGCATTACCTTTTACCCCAACAACAGAACTCATATTTATAATTGAGCCCTTGCGTTTTTTCAACATAGTACGCTGAACAGCTTTTGTCATATTGAAAACCGATTTTAGGTTTACTTCAATCACTTTATCAAAATCTGCTTCAGAAATACGCATCAAGAGGTTATCTTTTGTAATTCCGGCATTATTTATAAGTATATCTATACTTCCGAAGTCCTTTAAAACATCTTCGACCAGTGTTTGTGCTTCTGTAAATGAAGCTGCATCACTTTTATAGGCTTTTGCTTTTACACCTATTTTTGAAACTTCGTCTGCTAAAGCATTTGCAGCTTCTGCCGAAGAGCTATATGTAAAAGCCACATTGGCACCGTGTTGTGCAAATATTTCAACAATTCCTTTTCCTATTCCGCGGCTTCCGCCGGTTATTATTGCTATTTTTCCTTCCAGTAACTTCATATTAGGGTTGTTTTTTTGAATGATTTCAAATATAAGATTATAATAAGGTTTATAAAACTCATTTATAAAATTAAACCATTTCAAAATAAAAATGTCTAATTGAGTAATAACCAGTTCTACTGTTTAAAACCCAACTGACTTGTAATCGAATTATGCGCAATTATTTCTTTATTTTTTCTCTATTAATAAGTTATGCTTCAACTTTCGCACAGCAGACTAATAATATTGACGTTTCTATTCAGCTAAAGTTTGGTTTTGAAGATTTGGAGCTTGGAAAAAAATATATTTCAGGCACAAACGACACCTTATCTGTTAATGCACTTCGTTTTTATATTTCTTTATTTGAAATTCAATATAAAGACAAAACCACTTTTAAAGAAAAGAACTCCTATCATCTCATAGATCTTGAAAATCCTGAAAGTTTAAATATTAGTTTGAAAAACAATTCAAAAAAAGAAATTGAAAGTATCAGTTTTAATGTGGGTGTTGATAGCTTGGCTAGTGTTTCTGGAGCAATGGATGGTGATTTAGATGCAACAAAAGGCATGTATTGGGCGTGGCAAAGTGGTTTTATAAATATGAAGCTAGAAGGTAAAAGCAGCAGTTGCAATACCCGAAAAAATGCTTTTCACTTTCACATTGGTGGTTACTTGGCACCTAATTATGCGATGAGAACTGTAAAACTTCAAAATCCAGATGTAAAATCTAAAAAATTAGATGATATCAATTTAATAGTAGATTTTGCTAAACTCTTCAAAAATATAAACTTAGCAGAGTTTAATAATATACTCACTACACATAGGAGCCCGAAAAATCGGGTTTAATAATTTGAAAAT
>CAZFUX010000159.1:0-5531 GCA_964522085.1 uncultured Aequorivita sp. | reverse complement strand
TAATTTTCAAATTATTAAACCCGATTTTTAGGGTTCCTATCTGTAGTGAGTATATATTTCTGAAGAAGATGAAAAATATCCAAAACGATTAAAACTTTTCAAAGAAATTTACATTGGCCATACGCCTGTGTCTCGTTTAGGTTTCAATAAACCCACTAATTTCGCCAATGTTTGGAATGTAGATACTGGCGCAGCTTTTAGAGGAAAACTATCAATGTTGGACGTGGATTCCAAAGAAATTTGGCAAAGTGAAGCGGTTTTTAAATTATATCCAAACGAATTTGGGAGGAATTAATACTTCTTTATACCAAATTACGCTAAACAGTAACTATATTTGTTATTACCTCAACATAAAACACTATGGCACTCAAAAATATACGACTAGAAGTAATGAAAACTCTTGAAAAAGAAGTTGGTAGTTACATTGATCAATATCTTATCCCTATTGAAGAAATTTGGCAACCAACGGATCTTTTGCCCGATTTTCAGAAAGCGAATTATATGGATGAAGTGCATCAAATTCGTGAAGAAGCTAAGGAATTAGGCTACGATTTTTGGATTGTTCTAGTTGGTGATATGGTTACGGAAGAAGCATTGCCAACCTATGAAAGTTGGTTAATGGATATGGAAGGTATAGACCAACACGGCCGGAATAGCTGGAGTAAATGGATTAGTCAATGGACGGGTGAAGAAAATCGACACGGCGATACATTAAATAAATATTTGTACTTATCTGGAAGGGTAAATATGAGAGAGGTTGAAATTACGACACAATATTTAATTAGTGACGGTTTTGAGGTAGGAACGGGACATGATCCCTATAGAAATTTTATCTACACTAGTTTTCAAGAACTAGCAACCAATATTTCGCACAATCGCGTTGGTAAAATAGCGAAGAAGAAAGGAAATAAATCACTTGCAAAAATGTGTAATCTTATTGCTGGTGATGAAATGCGTCACCATTTAGCCTATCGCCATTTCGTAAAAACCATTTTTGAATATGATGCAAGTGAAATGATGATTGCGTTTCAAGATATGATGCAGAAAAAAATTATTATGCCAGCTCAAAACCTTCGCCAAAGTGGTGGAAAAATGGCTTCTGCCTTTGATGATTTCAGTAACGCAGCACAGCGTTTAGGTGTTTACACAACCTACGATTATATAGATATTCTTGAAAAATTGAACTCCCATTGGGAAATTTCAAAAATTGGAGGTTTAACAGATGAGGCTGAAAAAGCAAGAGATTACCTTATAAAATTACCGTCAAGAATGCTTCGTATTGCAGAACGGATTAAAATTCCGCAGGATACTACCCGTTTTAAATGGGTTGAACCTAATGGTATCGTGTAAAAAGTTATTTGATAATAGTTATTAGGAACAAAAAAACTTCACAGATCTTAGAGACCTGTGAGGTTTTAAATTTTAAAATACGTTTATAAAACGAATGCTAGTTTAAAATATATTTTCCTTCAATAGTTACTGGCAATTCTTCAAAACCCATATTAAAGAGTGTAAATCCAAATATATCGGCGTATTGCTCAATGGTTTTGCTTACAGGCGTTCCAGCGCCGTGACCAGCATCTGTTTCTATACGTATTAAAACTGGGTTATTTCCTGTTTGTTTTGCTTGTAACTCTGCTGCAAATTTAAAACTGTGCGCTGGCACAACTCTATCGTCATGATCTCCAGTTGTAACTAGGGTTGCAGGATAATGAACACCTTCTTTTACTTTATGTACAGGAGAATAACCTTTTAAGTATTCAAACATTTCTTTGCTGTCTTCTGCTGTTCCATAATCGTAAGACCATCCAGCTCCTGCTGTAAATGTATGGTAACGCAACATATCTAAAACGCCAACTGCGGGTAGTGCTACTTTCATTAATTCTGGTCGTTGCGTCATTGTTGCGCCAACTAATAAACCACCGTTAGAGCCTCCGCGAATGGCTAAATAATCGCTTGAAGTGTAATTGTTTTTTATTAAATATTCAGCGGCAGCTATAAAGTCATCAAATACATTTTGTTTCTTCATTTGTGTACCTGCATCGTGCCATTTTTTTCCGTACTCGCCACCACCACGTAGATTTGGCACAGCATAAATACCACCTTGCTCCATCCATACAGCATTTGCAATACTAAAACTTGGAGTAAGACTAATATTAAACCCGCCATAACCGTAAAGAATCGTTGGATTTTTACCGTCTAATTTTAATCCTTTTTTGTGGGTGATTATCATCGGAACTTTTGTTCCGTCTTTGGAAGTATAAAAAACCTGTTGGCTTTCAAAATTTTCTGGGTTGAAATCTATTTCAGGCTTTATAAATAATTCAGAATCTCCACTTGCAATATCGTATTTATAGATACTTCCTGGTGTTACGTAATTTGTAAAAGAATAGTAAAGTTCTTTTTCTTCTTTTTTTGTTCCGAATCCGCCTACGGAGCCTATTCCAGGAAGTTTTACTTCTCTAATTAATTTGCCGTCATAATCATACTGCATTACTTTTGAAACTGCATCTACCATATAATTAGCAAAAATATTGCCTCCTCCAGTACTTGGTGATAGTACATTTTCGGTTTCTGGCACAAAATCTTTCCAGTTCTCAGGACTTGGATTTGCAGCATCTACCGTAACAATCTTTTTGTTAGGAGCATTCATATTTGTAACAATATAAAGCTTAGCCCCAACATTTTCCATTACATAACTATCAGTATCGGTATTATCTAAAATAGTTGTGAAAGAAGCATTTGGCTTGGTAAGATCCTTAATGAAAAGTTTGTTACCTGAAGTAGACGTACTTGCGCTAATAATTAAAAAATTATTGTCTTCGGTAACTGATGCGCCAATATAGCGATGTTTTTCTTCTGGTGTTGCACCAAAAATTACAATGTCTTCACTTTGCGGAGTTCCCATTTTATGGTAGTACACTTTATGCTGATCTGTTTTTGCAGAAAGCTCGCTTCCCTTTGGCTTATCGTAACTAGAATAGTAGAAACCATCTTCGCCTTTCCAAGATAAACCACTAAACTTTATATCTTTTAAGGTATCACCAACCAATTCTCTATTTTCAGTATTCATTAATAGTACTTTTCTCCAATCGCTTCCTCCTTCAGAAATACTATACGCCAACTTACTACCATCTTTTGAATAGCTTGCTCCACCCAAGGATATGGTACCGTCTTCTTTAAAGGTGTTTGGGTCTAAAAATACTTCAGCAGTACTTGGATCTTCTTCTGTTTTATAACGGTATATTACGTATTGGTTTTGCAAACCATCATTTTTATAAAAATAGGTATAATCTCCTTCTTTAAAAGGTGCGCCCACTTTTTCATAATTCCAAAGATCTGAAAGTCTATTTTTCAATGCTTCGCGGAAAGGTATTTTTTTCAAATAATCAAAAGTAACCTCGTTTTCAGCTTTTACCCATTCAGCCGTCTCTTCGCTACGGTCGTCTTCTAACCAACGATATGGATCTTTTACTTCAGCATCAAAATAGGTGTCTACAGTATCAACTTGTTTAGTTTGTGGATAAGTCACGGAAATTACTTCTTTTTTTGGTTCTTCTTTACAGCCTACAAAGGAAAGAATTAAAATTGCGGGTACGATTGAAAATTTCATATGGTTTTGATTTTTAGAAGATGCAAAGATACTGTTTTTAAGCTGAATGAGAATAATGCTAAAAAGATAAAGGCCTCCATTTTGGAAGCCCTTAAAAAAATTATCCTCAGCTAAATAATGGTCTATATACTTTCCAGCTTTTGTAGATAAGTATCACATTTAACGCAATTACTAATAAGGCTGTAAATATTCCTGGAATATCTAAAAATATATGGAACAGCAATATGTTAAAGGTAATAGGGGCTAATAAGAGCAATGCAAATGACACCCATTTGTTTAATAGTAATAATAAGCCAATAAATATTTCAAAAATGCCCACTACTTTTAAAATGTAGCCTGAGCTGCTTAATGAGTCGATAAATAGAGCCGCATCACCCGTATAAATATGTGTAGGCATAAAACTGAAATTAATCATTTTACTCATTCCAAAAAAGAGTAATGCCAAGCCTAATATAATTCTTAAAATTTTAGTAAAGGTAGAGTTCATGGCTAGTAGTTTAAGGTTAATCCTTAAAGATACTTAAAAATAAAAAACAAATTTAAATTATAGTTATGTTATTTAACAATTACTTAATAATATTTATATTTTAAGTGTTAAAAAAATATATAATATTGTTGTTTATCAAATATTCTGCTATTTGAACGGCATTAGTTGCAGCACCCTTACGAAGGTTGTCGCTTACAATCCACATATTTAAGGTGTTTGGTTGCGTTTCATCTCTACGTATTCTTCCTGCAAAAACTTCATCCTTATCGTTAGCATATAACGGCATTGGATAGGTGTTGGTATCTGGATTGTCCTGAACTGTTATCCCAGGAGTTTCGTGAAGGATTCTTCGAATATCGCCCAAGTCAAAATCATTTTCAAATTGAACATTTACAGCTTCACTATGGCCTCCAGCAGTTGGGATGCGAACGGCAGTTGCAGTTATTGAAAATGTGCGATCATCTAATATTTTTTGTGGTTCGAGGGCAAGTTTCATTTCTTCTTTGGTGTAGCCATTTGCTTCAAAAACATCACAATGAGGCAATGCGTTTCTGTGAATTGGGTAGGGATATGCCATTTCACCTTTTATACCCACCATTTCGTTTTCCATTTGCTGAACAGCTTTTAACCCTGTTCCTGAAACAGATTGATAGGTTGAAACTACAACCCTTTTCATCTTATATTTTTTATGAAGTGGCGCCAAAGCCATTACCAATTGTATTGTTGAGCAATTAGGATTAGCAATTATTTTATCATCTTTCGTTAACAAATGCGCGTTTATTTCAGGAATAATAAGTTTTTTGTCTTGCTCCATGCGCCAAGCAGAAGAGTTGTCTATAACTGTTGTTCCAACTTCAGCAAATTTTGGTGCCCACTCTAAAGATGTGTCCCCGCCAGCTGAAAAAATGGCAATGTTTGGTCTTGCAGCTACGGCTTCTTCCAAACCTATTACTTTAAATGTTTTTCCGTTGAAATCAATTTCTTTTCCAATAGATCTTTCTGAAGCTACCAAAAGCAACTCATCAACAGGAAAATTGCGTTCTTTTAAAACTTTCAATATTACTTCGCCTACCATTCCGGTGGCGCCTACTAGTGCTAATTTCATATTTATTGAATTTTAAGCAAAAGTAGTTTATAGCGAGTTATTTATTCTGAATAAAAAGCAAAAAAGAACCCTCCTTTGCAGAATACAAAGAAGGGTTTAAGTTTAAAACTAAAATATGTAATGCAGCGGTGGCTGAAATTATTTTTTGACTTAGGCACTTAGCTACTAATGTTTTTAATCAGGCAAGGTTTGCTTATAACCATCCTGTTCATTAAGTTATCAAATATGTGTTGTTTCATAAAATTCCTGGTAAATCTGTAGCAATATTCATCTATACTCACTACAGATAGGAACCCTAAAAATCGGGTTTAATAATTTGAAAATTA
>CAZFUX010000158.1:0-5556 GCA_964522085.1 uncultured Aequorivita sp. | reverse complement strand
AGCAAACCTTGCCTGATTAAAAACATTAGTAGCTAAGTGCCTAAGTCAAAAAGTTAATTATTGGACTTGTTCCTGCATTTCCTGTTAAAGACCACTCTTCATTAATGCCTTCAAAGGGTAGCCAGCTAGTGCTCCCATTATCCCAATAATAAAAACCAGGGGCATCTGTGCCAACTGTTTTGGTTAAATATACCAGCATTCCTTGTTGAGTTGCAGTTGGGTTGGTATCAGAAAAGGCATCTACTCGTGGTATTAAAATACCATCTGTATTAACTGGTGCTGCTTGGCTAGACGCGGGTATGTCTAATTGTGCTTGAGGGTTCGTTGTGCCTATACCAAACTTGGGCATTTACTGTTACTATTGTAAATAATAACATAAGAGTGAGGATTGTTTTCATAATATCTTGTTTTGTTTGCCTATAACAACAAACTTAACTCGGCAAGCAATTTTAGGCTATGCCTAATGTAACAAAAGCTATAATATATGTAACATCCAATAGGAAACAATCATTATTTTCCTTGATAATCAACGGCTTAAATTTTAAAAAAATAATAAAGGGAGTAACGCAAAAACGTTTTTAAACTGTAGGCTTCAACAACTCTTCTAATATAACCTCTCGCGTTTTGTTTTTCAATTCTTTTCTATTTTCCAAAGTCAAATTTTCCGTTGGAATTAATTTATGAACTTTAGCTCTCATCCTTCCTGGACTACCTATAAAGAATGAATATGGAAACCGTTTTTTGTTATCATGAAATGTCATAGAAGCAATAGGGATTTTATGCTCGATGGCTAAACGGAAAGCACCATCCTTAAATTCATCCAACAAAACCGAAAGATCATCTGGCACACCACCTTCAGGAAAAATGCAGACACTTAAACCTTCATTCAACCTTGTTTGAGCTCTTTTAAAAACTTCAACACGGCTTTTTGGATTTCCACGATCTACCAATATACAGGTGCGTTTATAAATGTACCCAAACAGTGGAATTCTTGCCAATTCCTTTTTCCCAACAAAAACAAAAGGATTTTTTGTAGTGTAAAACATCAACATAATATCAGTCATAGATGTATGATTGGCTACAAACATATAGCTTTTACCTTTTTGGTATTTGACGTCATGTTTTATGATGGGGTAACAACCAATTCCATAAATTACAATTGCAGACCAAACTCTAGCAATTTTGAAGAAAAATGGATACCAAGAATTTTTAAGAATACTGATTATTAGAAAAGGGAAAAGTAAAATTGTAGCGAAGGCTATAATTATATAAAACCAAATTCGGTAAAAGGCTGCTAAAATTTGCTTTAGTAATTTCATTGGGTCTCAAAAGTACTAATTTGAACGATGCGGATAAATCAAAAAAAGTACCTTTGCTAAAATTTTTCAGAAACAATGTCCAGAATACTCACAGGAATACAAAGCACAGGCACTCCACACCTAGGAAATCTATTGGGAGCACTCATTCCAGCAATAGAAATGGCAAACGATCCTAAAAACGATTCCTTTCTTTTTATTGCAGACATGCACTCGCTAACGCAAATAAAAAATGCAAAAACTCTTCGCACAAACACCTACAGTACCGCTGCAACGTGGTTAGCCTTGGGATTGGATGTAGAACGTGCAATATTTTACCGCCAAAGCGATATACCACAAACAACAGAGCTTTCTTGGTACTTAAGTTGCTTTTTCCCGTTTCAACGATTAACGTTGGCACATTCTTTTAAAGACAAAGCAGACCGATTGGAAGACGTAAACGCAGGGCTTTTTACCTACCCAATGTTGATGGCGGCAGATATATTATTGTATGATGCCGAAATTGTACCTGTAGGGAAAGACCAAATGCAACACCTTGAAATTACTCGCGATGTTGCATCACGGTTTCACGCACAAATGGGCGAAACTTTTGTAATGCCAGCTGTAAAAGTTCAAGAAGAAACTATGTACGTTCCAGGAACAGATGGAGCCAAAATGAGTAAATCTAAAGGAAATATTATAAATATATTTTTAGCAGATAAAGCACTTCGGAAACAGGTTATGACTATTGAAACCGATAGCACGCCGATGGAAGAACCAAAAAATCCTGATACTTGCAATGTTTTTGGAATCTATAAATTATTGGCTTCAAAAAAAGAAGTTGCACAAATGCGAAAAAACTACGAAGGTGGAAATTATGGCTACGGCCACGCTAAGCAAGCTTTGTTTGAGTTACTAGTTGAAAAATTCTCTGAAGAACGCACACGCTATAATTATTTTATGGAAAACCTCCATGAGGTTGATGCTGCTTTGGCATCGGGTGCAGAAAAAGCTCGAAAAGTTGCGGATGGGGTTTTGAAAAGGGTTCGTGAGAAGGCTGGGTATTAGCTTCGGCTTCGCTCAGCTACCGGAACGATATTTATACCAACTGAAACAATTTACCTGGCAAAGGACGCACAACTCCTTTCAATTCCATATTCATTAAGACACTTGCTGCTTTATATGCTGGAATATTGCATTCCAAAGCAATAATATCTAAAAGCTCTTTTTCTTTATCTTTTAGAAATCGGAACACTACTTTTTCCTCTTCATCAAGTTCCACGAAGAGTTGGATTTGTTTGGGTTTTTTATTTTCTTTTAGTTCCCAATCAAGCAAATAAATTATATCTGCTGCGCTTGTTATTAAATTTGCTTTTTGTTGTTTTATTAAATTATTACAGCCACGGCTTTGGCTGTCTGTCGCTCTGCCAGGAACTGCAAAAACTTCGCGGTTGTAGGAGTTTGCAATATCAGCGGTAACTAAGCTTCCGCCTTTTTCGGCAGATTCAATAACTATTGTTGCTTCAGAAAGACCTGCAATAATTCGGTTTCGTTTTAAAAAATTATTTCTGTCAAAAGCGTCGCTGCTCCAAAATTCACTTATAAAACCGCCGTTTTCTTCAATTTTCTGCGCATATCTTTTGTGGTCTTTTGGATACATTTGGTTTAATCCGTGCGCTAGACAAGCAATATTTTGAAGACCATTTTCTATTGCTGCCTTGTGTGCACAAATATCAACACCATACGCCAAACCAGAAACAATTACTGGGTTTAACGGTGCAAGTTCTTCAATTAAACTTTGGCAAAAAGCATTGCCATAACTCGTGATTTTTCGGGTGCCTACTATGCTAATTATTTTCTTTCCTACTAAATCTATATTTCCTCGGTGGAAAAAAAGTATGGGACCATCAATACAATGTTTCAATCTTTCGGGATAGGTTTTGTCTTGAAAATAGCTGTATTCAATATTATTTTCTCCAATATACTTAAGTTCTTCATCGGCTTCTTCTAATTGTTTTTTCACATTTAAATCTTTCAAACAAAAAGGACCAATGCCGTCAACTTTTACTAGGTTTACTTTTTTTTCATTAAATATTGCTTCTGCAGAACCCAATTTATTGAGTAATTTTTTAGCTGAAATATCGCCCAAATTCGGAATTCGTTGCAAAGCAAGTGTATAGCGCAATTCATTTTTTGAAAGCATGGTGTAATAATTTGTCTTGGGGAATCGGTTTAAAAATACACTTTTTTAAGTTGTTAATAAGTTCCCAAAACAAAAATTGGATTGCCTTTAAAAAAGGGTAATTTTGTTTTCATGCAACTCACAACCTACATATCTGATCTACTATACCGTTACGAATGTGTAATAATTCCAGGCTTTGGCGCGTTTTTAACCCGTCATAAGTCCGCCCATATAGACGAAGCTACGAACACATTTTTTCCACCTTCAAAAATTGTTGCTTTCAACAAACAGTTGCAAGCTAACGATGGTTTATTTGCAAATTATGTAGCATCGGTTGAAAAGTGTAGTTATGAAACTGCGTTGCAAAAAATTAGAAATTATACTGCTAAAATTTCTACAGAACTTTCTGAAGGAAAAACAATTTTGATTGAAAAAATTGGCAGTTTCTCTCTAAATGAAGAAAAATCACTACAGTTTGAACCTGTTCAACATCAAAATTTTAGCACCTCAGCATTTGGGCTTTCAACATTTATTGTGCCTAAAGTAAGCCGTGAAGTTTATAAAGAAACCGGTAAGGCTCTTGAAGAAAAAGCTCCTATTGCTTTCACGCCAGAGAAACGCGAAGCCAAACCGTGGCTTAAATATGCTGCTATTGCTGTAATTGCAATATCTGCAATAGGTTTTGGAAGTTTAAAGCTTTACGAAAACCAAGTTCAGAAATTTAATTTGGTTGAAAGACAAAAAGCAAATTCTTTAGTAGAAAGCCAAATTCAGGAAGCTACTTTTGTGATTGAAAATCCGTTGCCGGTTCTTAGTTTACAACTTCCGAAACATTCTGGAATGTACCATATTGTAGCAGGTGCCTATAGAATGGAAGCCAATGCTGATAAAAAAGTGGAGCAATTGCGCGAAAAAGGTTTTTCACCCTTTAAAATGGATGCTTCACCTTATGGTCTCCACCAAGTTTTGTACGCAAGTTTTGAAGACCGAATAGAAGCTGTAAATAAACTAGGTGAAATTCAAAATAATGAAAATGCCGATGCTTGGATGTTGGTTAAGGAAATTCAGTAGTCAGTGTTAAGTTTCAGTTGGCAGTAATCAGTTTGAATTTTTACATCAATTCCTTATAGTTTTTTCCGTGTTGGTTCAAAAAGCCCTGTTTCAAAAAGTCCAAAAATTGACTTTTCTTTATTCTTTTTTCTATCCTCTTTTTTCCAAACAGTAGGTATCTTTGCAAAAAAAATCCAGATGCAATCTAAAACCGCAATACAATCGCTAACCATTTATACAGATATGGTACTGCCAAGCGATACCAACCCAATAGGCAATATGTTTGGGGGCGAACTTTTAGCACGCATGGATCGCGCAGCCAGCATTGCCGCACGTCGCCATAGTAGAAGGATTGTGGTTACAGCTTCTGTAAACCACGTTGCTTTTAATAAAATGATTCCGTTAGGGAGTGTTGTTACTGTTGAAGCCAAAGTTTCCAGAGCGTTTAGCAGTTCTATGGAAGTTTTTATGGATGTTTTTATTGAAGATCGTGAAAGTGGTGAAAAAAGCCTATCAAACGAAGCTATTTATACCTTTGTAGCTGTTGATGAAACCGGAAAGCCCGTCCGTGTTCCTGAGCTAATACCAGAAACTAAAATTGAAAAGCAACGTTTTGAAGCTGCACTACGAAGAAAACAATTAAGCTTAGTTTTGGCAGGAAAAATGAAGCCTAAAGATGCTACAGAACTAAAAGCTTTGTTTCAATAGTAAACTTTTATTTCTCTTTAAATTATTGATTTTCTGCTTCTTCTACAAAAATAGAATATTGTTAAACTTTTCTATTTTTACGATTAAACAATCTATTTATGGTTTCAAATAAATAGATTTGAGCAGATATGGCAGTACTGGGCTGCCATTTTTAATATAATTTAAATAAGCCATGCTCAAAATTACTATTTCAAAAATTCGAAGTTTTTCTGTTTTAGCGTTACTATTAGTTTTTTCTTTTACGTTCGCTCAAAATTCAAACAATATTATTTTTTATGCTTATCCTTTTGTTTCCCCATTAGTTTTTTCGTATTTTAAATT
>CAZFUX010000157.1:0-5634 GCA_964522085.1 uncultured Aequorivita sp. | reverse complement strand
ATCTGAATATCAGTACTATAAATATGCAAAATAGTATTGACAACACCAAGAAAAATAATGCTAAATAATTGATTATTAATCGGTTAATTTAGGTAGTGAAATCTTGGATTCCCGAAAACCTAAATGGAGTGAGTATATATAAGTAAAGAAAAAAACAACTCGAAAAAAGAAGAAGATAGTCCTATTATTGGTTGGTTAATTGTACTTGGTATTATAGGTTATGCTTTAATCCGTAAATTCCTCGAGGCTCTGCCTCGGGGTAGTTCATTAATGGATCTGAAGATGCTTCTTTTATTATAACTCGGGTACGCACTGTGTTTTGAATAAATGTTTCAATAGTCCATTCTGTATTTAAATATCCAGTTTCTTTATCCATCATATCTATTGCGTCTACGTGGGTTAATAAAATCTGGTTAATAAGTTTCCAAGCTTGGTCTTTATCAATATTTACACATTTTAAGATAATGTCCTTATTTATGTTTTCGTCGTACAGCGTTGCTTCATACGAGTCGTCTAATCGCATTTGTACAGTGTGCATTTTCGATAATTTTTCCATTTCCTTCTTATTACAGAATTCGATTTTCTCTGTAATAAGAAGGATTCTTTTTTTACGAGTATTACTACACAATCTTCTTTGGGTACGACTATCAATGCGATGCCTGAACCTATTTTTATACCGTTCATAAATATTTCAGCATCTGGTTCTGAGGTTCGTACTTCAATTTTTTCTTCCTAATTAGGGCATCGGAGTTCTTATTTTCTGCAATGACTGCTGGCGAAAGAATTCCTCTATGGATCTGCCTCGGGGTTTTTCGTTTCAAGAAATTATTTATCACTTTTTTTTTGAGATAACATTAAGCTATGTTTTTTTAAAAACAACGTCAAACAATGAGAACATAATTTTTTGGTTAGTTAGCTGTTTGGAGTTGCTTTATGGTGTTATTGTTTAGTATAAGTGTTTAAATATACAATTCCAGAATCTTCGTCTTTAATTATTAAAGTGGTGGTGTTAAGGGTAACTATTTCGGATTGAAATCCATTTGCAGTAATGTTATTACCATTAATAGTATAATCTTCACTATCCGTATATTCATCTTCACAATTAGTGCCACCATATTCTATATAGGTATATTGAGATGCAGTAAAAATAATTGTAAATAATTCCGCGCAATCTTCTAAAGGGTCGTCGACACCATTTTCTGATGATTCAGTCCATAACCAAGTGCCAATAATATTATCTTTGTTTTGTTGTGTTGTATCGCCTCCGTCATCGTCACTGCTACAAGCGTATCCAGTTATTACAATTAAGGCAAGTAAAATTAATTTTTGTAAATTTTTCATATTTATTATATTTATAATTCAAAAATAGATACTAGACGGTTTAAAAAAAATACCCAATAAAGGGTATTTACGCCAAAAATTATTTTATAAAAAGCTATATCCAATTCCAAAATTGAAGAGGGGAACTCCTGCTTTTCCTATATAACTAAAAGCTTCTTCAATACCTTCTGTGGTACTACTATTGCCATCTTCACTTGTTATAACAATAGTTTCTGGTATATTTCCGAAACCGTAGCCCAATTCTATTCTAAAATAAAATGCTTTCCCCAGTTTTGCACCTACTTTTAAATTGAAAGTGTTAAACTTTACAGTTGTTTCTCCAGGTCCAGAGGTGCCATCATCAAATTCTATATCTGGGATATTAGTTGCTTCAGCATCAAACGTATAATAACATAAACCGCCATAGATTCCTTTTCCAGTATTTTTAAGATAGAAGTTGGATCCAACTTCAAAATTTTTAAATTTTGCTTCCGTATCCAAAAAGTTAATCCTTGAAGAAAAATACGGTCAAATAGGTGATAAACTACATACAGCACTTCACGAAGTAATTGGGCACGCATCAGGGCAATTAAATCCTGGCGTTGGTGAAACAAAGGAAACGCTTAAAAATTATGCTCCTACTTTAGAAGAAGGTCACGCAGATTTAGTCGGGCTTTACTATTTATACAACCCAAAATTACAAGAACTTGGTTTGGTAGAAGATTGGAAAAAGGTAGGAACAGCGGCTTACGACGGTTACATTCGTGATGGTTTAATGACGCAATTAATTCGTTTAAATTTAGGAGACGATGTTGAAGAAGCGCATATGCGTAACCGCCAGTGGGTTTCTGCTTGGGTTTTTGAAAAAGGAAAGGCCGACAATGTAATTGAAAAAATTATGCGAGATGGTAAAACCTATTTCAATATTAACGATTACGAAAAATTACACGATCTTTTTGGACAGTTGCTTCGCGAAACACAACGTATTAAAAGCGAAGGTGATTACGTTGCCGTTGAATCATTAGTTGGAGGTTATGGTGTAAAGGTAGATCAAACAATACACGCTGAAGTTTTAGAGCGTAACAAGCAATTTACATCTGCGCCTTACAGTGGTTTTGTGAATCCTGTATTAGTTCCAAAAATGGATGATAATGGTGAGGTTGAAAGTTTCACTATTGAGCAGCCTAAGACTTTTACGGTAACAGATGTTGTTTTATTCTAAGAATTATAGCAATTTGTAGTAATTAAAGAAATTTCATTTTTAATAACAACAAAAACCTCCCACAATTTAGCTTGTGGGAGGTTTTTTAGTGAAATTGATTTTTGGCTAATTAAAATTTACTTCATCTATTGCTAGGGCGGAGGAATAAAAAGTATCTGCAACGTCTGTTACCGTAAAAATAACGTAGGCTGGTGAGCCAATATGACTTACGTCTATGTTTTTATTTATCCATCCTGTTGCTCCCACATAGCTATCTCCATCGTCTGGAAGCCCCGGAAAGCCTATACATTCAGTATTTCCTGATATTCCTACGGTATTTACGCTTGTTAGAAAAACAGTTCGGGATCCATTGGGTCCAACGGCTGTCATAAGTACCGAGTCGTCATATTCGCTACCTACATACTCCTGAAATTCAGAAGAAAGAAAGTTATACTTAAACGAAACTGAATTAAAATCGGTTTCTATAGGACCAAGGATCATTAAACTAGAAGCCTCACCTATAGCATTGTCACCAGAAACAAGCTGATTGCCAGATGTTATTGCTCCAAGATGTGTTCCTGAAGTTGGGCTTACACACCCTTGTGCTCCAGAGAGAATATTTCCATCGCCAACAAATGAGACACCATTGGCTCCATTTTCAAATGAGCCATTGCCATCAAAATTGCCTGTGACATTTGCTGCGGTTGTGTAGCTCAAAGTAAAATTATCTGCATAAAAGTTGTTTCCACCATCGTCTTGCACACCTTCATTTAGTGTGAATACTATGGATGAACCGGAGTTAAAACCAACAGTAGGAGTAAAGGTTAATACGGCATACCCATTTGCGCCTTCATTTATGTTAAGTGTTCCCCCAACCTTATTACCGTTTTCAGATACATATAGATTGTCTTCCAAAGAGGGAACCAATATTTTATCGTTTAAAAAAAGGATTATTGGGAGCTTATTTGAAAATGTGCCGCCTTCTTCAGAAGGGATGGCCTGTGCTACTTCCCAAGGTTCGGTGTCAGAGCCATCTATTATAGTGTTAACCCCACCGTTTTCGTTGTTAATTATGGTGTAGAATATTTCTTGGTCTTCATTTTCTTCGGGGCTTTCTTCTTTGTTGCAAGCTGCAAAAAGGAATAGCAATACTAGTAACGATGTAAAATAATAATAGTTTTTCATGATTGTAATGGTTTTGGTTAGTATTAAAGTGAAATATTTTTAAATTAATTTCTTCTGAAGTTTCGTTTTCTTTAAACTATTTTTCAAATTTACTTTTAATCTGTAGCATAGATAAATACCCATTAGAGGGTATTTATCTATGCTACAGATTAAAAAACCTCCCAGAAGCTAATTCTTGGGAGGTTTTTTCACTTAAAAATGAAACAAAAGCATTCTTTTTTTATGGATTTATTACTTAACCCTTACCTGAAACTCGCTAACAGCATTGTTGTATTTTCGCAGTACACGATCCCAGTCCTTAAATAGTTGGTCGTTATTTGGGTTACTCTGCGCTTGTTCAGATTGTTGGCTTACAAGTTTCACCTTAAAAACCAATGGTTCTGCGGAAGATTCTTTAACTATAAACCGTGTGCGCACCGTGTTTTGGGTATAGGTTTTGGAAGTCCAACGAGTGCGTAGATAGCCAGTTTCTTTATCGGTCATTTCAATAACATCCACGTAGGTTAATAGAATTTGGTTGATGAGTTTCCAAGCTTGATCTTTATCAATATTTTTACATTTTAAAGTAATGTCCCTATTTATGTTTTCGTCGTAAGTCGTTGCTTCGTATGAATCGTCCAATCGCATTTGTACCGTGTGCGTTTTTGGTAATTTTTCAATTTCCTTTTTATTGCAGAATTCAATTTTTTCAGTAAGGAAGGTTTCTTTTTTAACAAGTATTACCACGCAGTCTTCTTTTGGAACAACTATTAATGCTGTGCCTGTACCTATTTTTCTCCCGTTCATGAATATTTCGGCATCAGGTTCTGAGATTCTGAGTTCAATTTTTTTCTTTCCCATTGTAGCATTGCCTTCGTTTTTCGCAATAACCAACGGTGAAATTGTGAAAATAAAAATGCTAAAAAGTAGTAGTATTTTTTTCATCTTCTATAATGTTTTATTATTTCAATTAAAACTGAATTCCAAAAGTGAGTTTATTAAAATTTGAGAATCCGGCTGTAAGCCCAATTCCATTGGAGTTTAAGGTGAATGAAAAGTCTAGAAATACGCCATAATTAAGGTGTGTTCCATTTTTTTCGCTCTCTGTGGTTAGGGCAAAAAGGTTTACATTGGGTGGGTTTAGAGGGTCTATGTCGATTATTTCTAAATCCAATCCAGTATTCTGTATAAGACCATAACCAACGAATGGCACAATATAAAGTCCGTCAACAATTTTGAGACTATAGTTAAGGTTGGCACTTCCTCCATAGATTATTACATAGTCTGTTTCAATTTGTTCGGCAATTTCTTCATTCAATTTTTGTCCATTTGCAAACCCGCGAATGTCTATATATAATTCTTTGTAGATCGTAAAAGTGGGTATGTCAAAAGCTATTGTATAAGCACTTTCTGCTCCAATGCTAGAGGCGTCCAAACTGGCGAACTGGTTGCTAAAGCTAGTGCGTAATCTAAAAGGTTTGTGGCGATCCATCTTTACCATTTTATCAAGTAGTTTTTGTTCCTTGTCGCTAAGGGTTGAATTTTTTTCTTCTTTAATCTCTTCCATAACCTCCCCAGTGTCGGGATCTATGGTTTGTGCGTTGCTAATTCCACTTGCTGAAGCGATAAAAAGGAATAGCGCTAATTTTAGATAATTTTTCATAATGGTTAGTTTAAATGTTCACCATCAAATTTAGATTTTGGATGCCCAAAAAAAATACCCAATGGAGGGTATATTTCGATTTTAAAATAATAGGAATGAAAATATTAATTTGATGGTTACAATAAAAAAGGGGCTACTGTTTTTAGACAGCAACCCCTTACAATCGAACATAAACTTCCCTCAAATTTTGTTCTTTTCAAAAATAGGGTGGGTTTAGTAGAACTATATAGAAAAACCAATCCTGTCCTAAATAAATTTGGGGCACATAAAATCTAACCATTTTACT
>CAZFUX010000156.1:0-5643 GCA_964522085.1 uncultured Aequorivita sp. | reverse complement strand
ATTTAGGTAGTGAAATCTTGGATTCCCGAAAACCTAAATGGAGTGAGTATATTATCAGTAAATGACAATGAATTTGTAGCCAACAATACTTTCAAAATCTATCCAAACCCAGCTAAAGGGACTGTGTTTTTAAGTAAACCAGACTTTTATAGTGTATACGATATGCTAGGACGTTTGGTTAGCAGCTTCTCTAGATATATCTAAACTTACTGTTGGAACGTATATTATTAAAAATTCTAAAGGAATTTCTCAAAAGTTAAGTGTTAAGTAGTTTTTATATTTTAATTGTTGAATTTTTTTAAGCCTGAAAACCGCTCCTTTAATTAGGGGCGGTTTTTTACTTTTAAAACGTATTTTTGCACTCCAAAGAAAATTTTGAATGAAAAAAATTAAAGCTTGGTTTGCCGCCGCTAGGTTGAGAACATTGCCACTTTCAGTTTCGGGGATTATTGTTGGTGCGAGTGCAGGTATTTTTGAAAAAACTAATCTCTTACAAACACAATTGGATTTAGAGTTTGGTGGATTGGCTTGTTTAGCTGGGACAACTATTTTAGAATCACCTATGTTTTGGCTGGCAATATTAGTAACTGTTGGTTTTCAGGTTTTATCAAATTTTGCAAACGATTATGGCGATGGCATACGAGGAACGGATGCTCAAAGACAGGGTGAAAAACGAATGGTAGCCTCTGGAATTATTTCGCCCAAACAGATGAAAGTTGGCATGATAATTACAGGAGTCATCACATTTTTCTTGGCCACAATTTTGATTTTCGTGGCCTTCCGAAATGAAAGTATTATCATTTCATTTGTATATTTCAATCTTACAATTATTTCATTAATCGCTGCTGTGAAATATACTATTGGTAAAAAAGCCTATGGATATTCTGGATTGGGTGATGTTTTTGTGTTTCTGTTTTTTGGATTATTGAGCGTTTTAGGAAGTTATTATCTGTTTACTCATGCCATTAATTGGTATTTATTATTACCAGCAATAGCGATAGGATGTTTTAGTACCGCAGTGCTAAATTTGAACAATATGCGCGATATAGAAAACGATGAAACTGCAGGAAAAAATACGTTGGTCGTAAAATTAGGTATTGCAAAAGCCAAGCAATATCATGCTTTTTTATTGCTTTTCGGAATGCTTTGCGCAATTATATACACTGTTTTAAATTACCAGGAACCTTTGCAATTTGTTAATCTTATTGCTTTTATTCCGTTCCTATTCAATTTAAAAACCGTTTTTAATAATAAAGTACCCAGGTTACTCGATGGCGAATTAAAGAAGGTTGCGCTTAGCACTTTTTTGTTTGCAATCTTGTTTAGTATATTTATGTAAAAAAAATAAAACTTTATGAAAATTACATACTACGGCCAAAATTGTCTTGGCATTGAAATAAAAGGAAAACACATTATGGTAGATCCTTTTATTACAGGAAATGACCTTGCAAAAGATAAGATTGATGTAAACAGTTTAAAAGCAGATTACATCTTGATAACGCACGCACACCAAGACCATACGCTAGATGCTGCAGCAATTGCCAGAAGAACAGGAGCAGTTATTGTAAGTAATTATGAAATTGCAATGCATTACGAAGCAAAAGGAATTGAAGTTCACCCAATGAACCTCGGTGGAAGCTGGAAATTTGATTTCGGAAAAGTGAAATATGTAAATGCAATTCATACCAGTTCTTTTGCCGATGGTAGCTATGGCGGCCAACCTGGCGGTTTTGTAATTGAAGGGGAGCACAAAAACATATACATTGCAGGCGATACCGCATTAACAATGGATATGAAACTAATACCAATGTACACAAAATTAGACTTAGCTATCCTACCTATCGGCGATAATTTCACGATGGGCATAGACGATGCAATTATTGCTAGCGATTTTGTACAATGCGATAAAGTATTGGGCGTACATTACGACACTTTCGGGTTTATTGAAATAGACCATGAAGAAGCAAAACGCAAGTTTTTCGATGCCAATAAGGACTTGATGTTATTTGAAATTGGAGAGTCAATAGAATTATAAATCAAATATCACCCAGACAAGCCTGTACTGAGCGCGGTCGAAGTACAGTCGAAGGGTTTTTTTCTATGCTAAAAGCTACATTCAAAAAACACATTCTAAACTTTAAACGTCCAAGCGGCACATCGCGTGGTGTTTTAAAGACGAAAGACACCTTTTTTTTAATTCTGAAAACGGAAGAGAGCTATGGAGTAGGCGAATGTGGATTGCTACGAGGTTTAAGTATTGACGACCGTCCAGAGTACGAAGAAAAATTACAATGGGTTTGTGATAATATTTCTTTAGGCGAAGAAAAACTTTATGAAGCCTTAACTGAATTCCCTTCCATTCAATTTGGTGTTGAAACTGCTTTTAAATCATTAAATTCAAAGAATCCGTTTGAAATATTTCCTTCAGAATTTTCTCAAGGTGAAGCTTCAATTGCAATAAACGGTTTAGTTTGGATGGGCGATAAAAGTTTTATGAAAGAACAGATTTCAGAAAAACTGAAACAAGGCTTCAATTGCATAAAAATGAAAATTGGCGCAATAGATTTTCAAACTGAAATAGAACTTTTGAAAGCTATTAGAAAAGAGTTTTCAGCTTCGGATATTGAATTAAGAATAGATGCAAACGGTGCTTTTTCACCTAAAGAAGCTTTGGAAAAACTTAAAATACTTTCAGATTTGCAACTTCATTCTATTGAACAACCTATAAAACAAGGACAATGGCAAGAAATGGCACGGCTTTGTGAAGATACACCACTACCAATAGCGCTAGATGAAGAACTAATCGGACTTTTTTCCGAAGAAGAAAAAAACAATTTACTCGAAACAGTAAAACCACAATACATTATTTTAAAACCATCATTAATAGGAGGTTTTCAAGGAAGCGATACATGGATAAATCTGGTAGAAAAATACAAAGTAGGTTGGTGGATAACTTCTGCCTTGGAAAGTAATGTAGGTTTAAACGCCATTTCGCAATATACCTTCACAAAAAACAGTAAATTGCCGCAAGGTTTGGGCACGGGCAGCCTTTACACAAATAATATTGAAAGTCCGCTGAAAGTTTCAAACGGTGCTTTGCATTATGATGTAACTTCTAAATGGGATTTTCAGTTTTAAATATCAGTCTTCGATACATTTTGAAAGCAAGAAGATATGTAAGAATTATTAAGTATAGCAATGCTTTCAAAACACTCAGACACCTTAAAATGATAATTTCATTAATAATTTTCCCTAATCCCTACAACCCATTATGTACATAAAACAAGCTTTCAAATCCCTTCATGAATGGTGGCGCTATTTGGTTGGGTTCATTATTATATTTCTTGCCAGCCAGTTTGGTTCCATTCCGTTATTATTTGCTGTAGTTTATAAATTAATGGGTAATGGCGGTAGTTTAGAAACTTTAGAAACTATTCAAGATCCAAATGTTTTAATGACGACATTAAGTTCTAATCTCACGCTATTCTTGATGCTTTTAAGTTTTGCTATAGGTCTTTTAGGGGTTTATATAGTGGTTAAATATTTGCACAGACAACCGTTTGTAGAACTTACAACCTCGCGAAAAAAAATGGACTGGGGTCGTTTCTTTTTTGCGTTTAGCCTTATTGCAATCACTACGCTTGTAGTTACTAGTATTGATTATTACAACAACCCACAAGATTACGAGCTTCAATTTCAGTTAGTTCCTTTTTTAATTCTTGCCATTATTGCAATAATTATGATTCCATTGCAAACCAGTTTTGAAGAATATCTATTTCGTGGTTATTTAATGCAAGGAATTGGTGTTTTAGTAAAGAATAGGTGGTTGCCATTAATTACAACTTCGGTTATTTTTGGTGCGCTTCACCTAGCAAATCCAGAGGTTGACAAGTTGGGCAATATTATTATGGTTTATTATATCGGTACAGGTTTCTTACTTGGAATTATGACACTAATGGACGAAGGAATGGAATTAGCACTAGGATTTCACGCAGGTAATAATTTAGTAGCGGCGCTTTTAGTAACAGCAGATTGGACGGTTTTTAAGACCAATTCTGTATTAAAAGATATTTCAGAACCCTCTGCTGGACTCGATGTTATTGCACCAGTTTTAATTCTCTATCCAATTTTCTTATTAATTATGGCTTATCGTTATAAATGGACCGATTGGAGCGGAAAGCTCTTTGGAAAAGTAGAAGAACCTATCGTTTTGACTGAAGAAAACACCCCGAATTCAACATTTATTGAATAGTGAAACCATCATTGGTACATCCTAAATTCAAACTAAATGGCGAAGCTTTTCTTTCTGCGGAAGTTTTAAAGGAGCGTGCAAATTATTTAGTTGAAAATGGAAAGGATGATGAGACTGCAATTGGAAGATTCATTTTAGAATGGTTGAATGATAATGATTTCATAATTGTAAAAACTTCAGGATCTACAGGAGTTCCCAAAGAAATTAAACTTCATAAAAAACATGTGTTCAATAGTGCCGAAGCAACTGTAACTTATTTCGATTTAAAGGAAAATACTAAAGCGTTGTTATGTCTTCCTTCAGAATATATCGCTGGAAAAATGATCCTTGTTCGGGCAATGACGGCGGGTTGGGATTTGTATACTTCAGCACCTGATAAAAATCCGCTTCAAGATTTTAATGATGCTTTCGATTTTACTGCAATGGTTCCATACCAAGTTTTTCATTCGTTGGAAGATTTACACAAAGTGAAAAAACTAATTATTGGAGGAGGATCGGTTTCTAATGATCTAGAACATCAACTACAAAAACAGCCTACGCAAGTATTTGCAACCTACGGAATGACTGAAACTATTAGTCATATTGCTGTTAGACCTATCAATGGAAAAGAAAAGTCGAAGGTTTTCGCAGCACTTCCAAAAGTAAATTTTTCGCAAACTGAAAATGGTTGTTTACAAATTCAAGCTCCCGAAATTTCTGAAGAAATTGTTATTACAAATGATGTTGTAGAACTTCTTTCGCCAACTTCTTTCATGTTCTTAGGAAGAATAGATAATATGATAAACACAGGCGGTGTAAAAGTGCATCCCGAAATTATTGAAGAAAAACTATCGCTTCGTATAAAACAACCATTTTTTATTACTTCAGAAAAAGACGATGCTTTAGGTGAACGAGTTATTTTAATTATTGAAACCGATAAAATTGAAGTTTTGGAAAATTTTTCAGAAGCATTTCAAAATATTTCAAGGTACGAAAAACCTCGAAAAATATATACGTTATCCAATTTTCAATATACCGAAACTGGAAAGATAAAACGGGCTGAGGTTTTAAAAGATTTAGAAATAATAAATAAATAATACGTGTTCCCCGCCCTAGCAGGGCGGGGTGTCCTGCTTAGGCGGGACGGGTGGGTACTTCCAGATGTATTTTATTTTTCACAATCCGCAAAACCCGACTAGCATCCCCAACAAAAACTTTAACAAAGTAATTGCCAGCAGACAAACCAGAAATATCCACTTGCTCTTTACGGCTATTTCCTTTTGAAATAAGCAACGTTTGCCCAAGTAAATTCACGATTTCTATGGAAGAAATTGGAGCTTCTGCCTGAATATACTCATTCCATTTAGGTTTTCGGGAATCCAAGATTTCACCACCTAAATTAACCGATTAAT
>CAZFUX010000155.1:0-5702 GCA_964522085.1 uncultured Aequorivita sp. | reverse complement strand
TAATTTAGGTAGTGAAATCTTAGATTCCCGAAAACCTAAATGGAGTGAGTATATTAACTTCTCTGGTGATTGTAGAACGAGATCTATTTAGAGTTTTAGCGATGTAGGATTTAGACTTATTTTCTTTTAAAAGAGTCTCAATTTGAATTCTTTCTTTAAGTGTAAGTCGATAAGTTTTTTTACGTAACATAATACAAATCTATTAATTTAGATTTGTTGCGTTAAGTTCTTGAGTACGGCTTATTTCAGAATAAAATAAATATAAATGTTCCTTTTTAAACTACCTCAGTTGTAATTGCGTAAATTTATAAACGACAGAACAATCAATTCGCTAAAAATTATGGAACACATTGTTATAATAGGTAATGGTATTGCTGGCACTACAGCCGCACGTCATATCCGAAAACTTTCCGATAAAAAAATTACTATAATTTCTTCAGAAGCAGACCATTTTTTCTCCCGAACCGCCTTAATGTACGTTTATATGGGCCACATGCGCTGGCGTGATGTTGAGCCTTATGAATCTTGGTTTTGGGAAAAGAACCGATTAGAATTGAAAAAAGAGTATGTTGAAACAGTTGATACTGATAGTAAAACGCTTCATTTTAAAGAAGGCGGTTCCATAACTTATGACAAACTAATACTTGCAACTGGTTCCACGACAAATACTTTTGGGTGGGAAGGCTTAGAGCTTAATGGCGTTCAAGGGTTAGTTACAAAACAAGATTTAGAAGATCTTGAAAAAAATGCTCCCAACAATAAAATTTGCCCACGAGCTGTAATAATAGGCGGCGGTTTAATTGGTGTTGAAATGGCTGAAATGCTCCGCACCCGAAATATTGAAGTAAGCATGCTCGTTCGGGAAGATGCCTTTTGGACCAATGTTTTGCCAAAGGACGAAGCAAAAATGATTTCAAGACACGTTATTTCTCACGGTGTTGACCTTAGGCACAATAATGAACTCGATAAAATTTTAGGAAATGATAATGGAAATGTAAGAGCTATTTTAACAAAAGATGGCGAGGAAATTCCATGTTCTGTTGTAGGAATTACCACGGGTGTAAAGCCAAATATTTCGTTTCTGAAAAATTCAAAAATCGAAACAGACAGAGGTATTTTGGTAAACCGAATGTTAGAAACCAATAAGAATGATGTTTTTGCCATTGGCGATTGCGCTCAACAGCGTGAACCTATAGGCAACCGTCCGCCTATTGAAGCGGTTTGGTACACAGGTAGAATGATGGGCGAAGCTTTGGCGCAAACCATCTGCGGAAAACCTTTTGAGTACAAGCCAGGAAACTGGTTTAATAGCGCCAAGTTTTTTGATATTGAATATCAAACTTATGGTTGGGTTTTTTCAGAAAGTAGAAAAAAGGATTATGAAGCACAGTTTCAGTGGAAATGTGAGAGCGATTTGCGTTGTGTAACTATTTCGTATAACAAAGATTCAAATGAATTTTTGGGTATAAACACCTTCGGAATACGGATGAAACACGAAGTTTTTGATGAATGGCTCAACGAAAAAAGAAGTATAGATTACGTGGTCGAAAACTTAAAACAAGCCAATTTTGACCCTGAATTTTTTAAGCGATGTGAAAAAGAAATTAAGACCGCATACACCAAACAATCTGTAACTGTATAATTTTATGAGCACCGTACAAAGAAATATGTCACTAACTGGCGAGCCGCCAAAAACAATTAATACCCAACAAAAAATAGCTTCGGCTATTGGGCTTTTGGGGTTAGTATTGCTTTTTCTGGTATCTTTTAACCTTGATTTCCCGAATAAAACCTTGTGGCTCAGCGTTTCTTTAGGAATGATTTCCGCCGGTATTGTTTGGTTTTCAGTTGCAGCTTATGCCAACAAACACGAAGGAATAAAAAATGATGGCGTTTATTTTAAATCACTTACCTCTAAAGGGTTTTGGGCTTGGATTCTAGGAATTACTATCACACTATTCTATGTTATTCTATATTGGTTTCCGCAGTATTTAGGTTTAGTGCAGGATGGTGAAAACACAAGTATTGTGAGCCTTTTTGATCCTTTGAGCAAGTTGCTGAGCGGCGGTCCTGCCAGCCAATGGTTTGTTTACGGAACACTTTATACAATAGCTATTTTAGGCTTCGGAATAAAATTCATTTTAAAATACAGGCATAATAAATACGAAAAAATTAGAACGTTTTCGGTCATGTTTTTTCAGTTGGGTTTTGCTTTTTTAATTCCTGAATTAATGCAACGGTTAAACACAGATTCCTTTAAAATTCCATATTACGATCTAAAAAATATCTGGCCGCTTAACTATTATAATTTTGAACAATACCGTGTTGATGAATTTATTTCCGCAGGCAATATTGGTTTGGGATTACTAATTTTTGGCATAGTTTCAATCTTTATAATTACACCTATTTTAACCTATAAGTATGGCAAACGTTGGTATTGTTCGTGGGTTTGTGGTTGTGGTGGATTAGCAGAAACTGCGGGTGATCCTTTTAGACATTTAAGTGATAAAACACAAATAGCTTGGAAAGTGGAGCGTTGGGTAATACATAGTGTTTTAGTGTTTGTGGTATTAATGACAACAGCCGTTATTTATAGTTATTTAGGAGATGATTCTTCAAAATACTGGCTTACAAAAAGCACTTTCTTGATAAGTGTAGGAATATTCTTAACCTTAATTTTTGCAGGTGTTTGGATTTTTAAAAGAGAAGAATTACAAAAAGATGCTCGTATTGGTTCCATTGGGTATTTAGTTATTATAATTGCATTAATCGTAATTCATTTTACATCTGGAAAAACATTGTTTCTAATTGACGCAGAAACGCTGCGTTCATCTTACGGTTTTCTTATTGGCGCTGTTTTTAGTGGTGTAATTGGCGTTGGTTTTTATCCATTATTAGGAAGTCGTGTTTGGTGCCGTATGGGTTGCCCTATGGCCGCCATACTTGGTTTTCAACAACGTTTATTTTCAAAATTTAGAATTACAACCAATGGCGGACAATGTATTAGCTGCGGAAACTGTTCTACCTATTGCGAAATGGGAATCGACGTGCGCGCTTATGCTCAAAAAGGTGAAAACATAGTGCGTTCCAGTTGTGTAGGTTGCGGAATATGTTCAGCAGTTTGCCCACGTGGCGTTCTTAAACTTGAAAATGGGCCGCTTGAAAAACGAATTAATAGCAACGAAATTCTTTTAGGGAATGATGTTGATTTGATGAACTATGTTAATAAGTAGCAGTATTAAGTTGCAGTTTGCAGTCTAAACCTAGCAGGTCTTTGAGACCTGTTAGGTTTGGGAATAAATTCCGCCTAAAGGATTGTCATATAATTTTCTGAAATTCGCAATCCATAAATTCCACAGTTTTTAATGTCAAAAAATATTAAAGTAATAATTCCCGCTTTTAATGAAGAAGCTTCTATTGGGAAAGTGATTGCTGAAATTCCAGCTATTGTTTCAGAAATAATTGTGGTAAATAACAATTCAACCGACAAAACTTCTGAAGTTGCAGAAAAAGCCGGAGCAACAGTTCTTTTTCAGCCATTGGCAGGATACGGAAATGCTTGTTTAAAAGGAATGGAATATATTTCACTTTTAAACAAACCACAACAACCAGATATCATCGTTTTTCTCGATGGCGATTATAGTGATTATCCTTCAGAATTGATAAAAATTGTAAAACCAATTATTGAAGACAATATTGATTTTGTGGTTGGTGCACGCGTTAAAGAATTAAGCGAGAAAGGGTCTATGACTTTTCCCCAACGTTTCGGTAATAGACTTGCACCTTCTTTAATGAAACTTTTTTTTAATTCAACATTCACAGATTTAGGGCCTTTTAGAGCTATTAAATATGAAAAATTGCTCGCGCTAGCTATGGAAGACAAAACCTATGGGTGGACGGTAGAAATGCAACTGAAGGTTTTAAAAAAGAAATTTACATACGTTGAAGTTCCCGTTAAATACAAAAACCGAATAGGTATCTCAAAAGTTTCGGGTACAGTAAAAGGTGCTATCTTTGCAGGCGTAAAAATTCTAACTTGGATTTTTAAATACAGTTTCAAAAAATGATTCTTGAATCAATAATCATTGTAATTTACTCCATTGCCCTTCTCCTCATTTTTATGTACGCGTTGGCGCAATTAAACCTGCTCTTTAATTATTTAAGCGCACGAAAAAACCACAAAAATTCTCCAACTTTCGATTTTTCAAAAGAAAAAGAAATTCCTTATGTAACAATTCAGCTGCCTGTTTACAATGAATTGTATGTGATGGATAGGTTGCTTGAAAATATTGCCTTAATTGAGTATCCAAGAGAAAAACTGGAAATACAAGTACTGGACGACAGTACCGATGAGTCTTTTGATGAAACCGCCAGACACATTTTTAAACTTCAGAAGACTGGTTTAGACATTCAACATATTTCTCGCGAAAACAGAGTTGGCTTTAAGGCGGGCGCTTTAAAGGAAGGTTTAAAAACTGCAAAAGGTGAATATATAGCGATTTTTGACGCAGATTTTCTTCCGAAGAAAGACTGGTTAAAAAATACAATTCCATATTTTAAAGATGCTGAAATTGGCGTGGTACAAACACGTTGGGGACATTTAAATCGTAACTATTCTATACTTACACGCGTGCAAGCTTTTGCGCTGGACGCACATTTTACGTTGGAACAAGTAGGTAGAAACAGCAAAGGACATTTTATAAATTTTAACGGAACGGCTGGTGTTTGGCGTAAAGAATGTATCCTTGATGCTGGAAATTGGGAAGGAGATACGCTAACAGAAGATCTTGATCTTAGCTATCGAGCACAGCTTAAAAATTGGAAATTTAAATATCTGGAAGAAGTAGAAACTCCAGCAGAATTGCCCGTGATTATTAGTGCGGCACGTTCTCAACAATTTAGATGGAACAAAGGTGGTGCCGAGAATTTTCAAAAAATGGCTTGGCGTGTTTTTAAAAGTAAGGATATTTCTTCAAAAACTAAAATCCATAGTTTTCTACATTTGCTGAATAGCACCATGTTTTTGAATATTTTGATTGTTGCAATACTGAGTATTCCAATGCTTTACATTAAGAATGAATATGAACATTTAAAATTGTATTTCTTCGTAATGAGCTTTTTTGTTTTAAGTACCATCATCTTTTTTGTTTGTTATTGGTTTACATTTAAAAGTCTTTATGGTGGTGGTTTTAAACGATTTCTGAAATACACAGGTATGTTTTTCACATTCTTTTCAATTGCTATGGGTTTTTCTGTTCATAATTCCATTGCCGTTTTAGAGGGACATTTTGGGAAGAAAAGTGAATTTGTACGCACTCCAAAATTTAATATTAGCAATTTAAAAGAAGGCTGGAAGAGCAATAAATACGTCACAAAAAACATTTCACCAAACGTTATTATTGAAGGTATACTAATGCTTTATTTTGCATTTGGGATGTACAGCGCTTTTATTGTTGGTGACCAAGGTGGCGATTTTGGACTGTTCCCTTTTCATTTAATGCTTTGTTTAGGATTTGGATTTGTATTTTTTAAATCACTTACTTCTAAGGCATAACTTTGGTGCAATTTGACTTCGGTACAATTTTATGGGTTATTAATATTGCGATTTTATTACATTCTCGTAGCCATAAAATCACTCAGTCTCCTATAATTTTGATTAATATACTCACTCCATTTAGGTTTTCGGGAATCCAAGATTTCAC
>CAZFUX010000154.1:0-5712 GCA_964522085.1 uncultured Aequorivita sp. | reverse complement strand
GCCTTGTGTTATAATTTGTATCGAAGTCCAGGGATAATTGCGGCTAATTCAAAAAATCAAACTAGAAAAACGAAACAAATCTAGAAAGACTATTGCAACGGTCTTAATTCTATACTTAGTAATTGAAAATGAAAAATATTCTGAAACGCTCTGAGATTTATTAGCTTGTTGTAATCACTATTCATGCAGCACCAAAAATGGTACATCGGTGCGATAGCTCACGGCTTTTTGAGTAGGGCGAAGTAATAATCTTTGTATAAAATTAAGGTTTTTGGCAACTATGGAGATCATGCATATATCCCAGGTAGTCACAAAATCTTGAATCCCCATTTCTAAATCTTTATTCTCTATAAAATGGAAGCTGTGTTTTGTTTCTCTGAAAAAATACTGCAAAAACCCTTTATTGTCAGTTTGTGCAGCTGTAAGTCCAGTATTTTGAGATTTAACGTGAAGCACCCTCAATGGTGATTGATGCAATTTTAATGTTTCTGAAAGCCTGCTAATTATTTTATTGCGATATAAAGAATTATAATCTGTAACAAACACAATGTTTTTAATTTCGGTAAACCTAGCATGTTCAGGAATCACCAAAATTGGGCACTTTACTTTCGTAATTACATCGCAAGCATTGCTTCCAATTTCGTTTCTATTCACTTTGGATGCGCCCTTTGTTCCCATTAAAATATAATCAATCTTTTTACTTGATACTTGTTTTCGGATGGCCTCTACTAAATTCAGGTTTTCAGAAAGAGTGAAAAAATGATGACGCACGTTTTTTGAGAGTAATTGGCAGTTTTTAATTTCTTCCTTCAAAAGTGCTGAAGGGTTTTGAATGATAGGTATTTCAGTAGCATTTTCGAAAAAACTTTCTCCCTCCTCTTTTAAATTGATTGGTTCTTTTTGTGAAACATGAAGCAAGTAAAAATTCACAGATACATTGGCAAAATAGTCCAACGCATACCTAATGGCATTATGCGAATTTTCAGAAAAATCTGTTGGTATTAATATGTTTTTCATTTTACCTTACTCTTGCCGACAAAAATATTGGTAAGCTTCGGGATAGAAAATGATAAAAATCAGTTTTGGTTAAAATTGAAAAAAAATTAATCAATATCCTTCAAGCTCGCTAAGTCTAGAATCCGAATATCGCGACCTTCAATTTCTATAATTCCAGCTTTTTTAAAATCGGAAAGTGTTCTAATAAGGCTTTCAGTTGCAATACCAGCAGTAGTCGCAAGATCATTTCGGGAAATACGCAACGGCTCGTTTGGCTTATTACTCATCACTTCAACAAATTGAATAATGGTAGCCGCAGTTTTTCTACGCACCGAACTATAAGCCATTTTAAGAAGTTGTTGCTTTATATCTGCTAAATTATCGGTTAGTAGATTCATCAATTCTAAAGAAATATCTTGACTTTTTTTCAAAATATCTTTCACGTATGTTTTTGAAACTCCAACAATCTCGGTTTCTTCTACTGCTGTAGCTGTTTCGTTATATGGAAAATTATCATCAAAAGATGTAAAGCCTAAAAAATCATCTGCCTTGTATAGTCCAGTAATTAACTCTTTAGCATTGTCGTCCATAGTATGTGTTTTTACAACACCTTTCAGTAATAAAAAAAGATTGTTAGAGTGGTCGCCTTTTCTATAAATAGTTTCGCCCTTTTTATATTTTGATCTCTGCCCCTCATCGCAAAAAAAGTTTTTTAGTTGGTTCATGTTTTTCGGGTTGTCGTCTTCAATATTTTCACTTTCAATCTTTTCGCGTTGGGCCAAAATAATCGCTTTTGCCAACCGACTCTCCACCGCATTTATAAGCTCTTCTTCATCAAAAGGTTTGGTAAGATAATCGTCCGCGCCCATATCCATACCTTTACGAATTTCTTTGTGTTCAGTCTTTGCTGAAAGAAAAATAAAAGGAATGTGTTTTGTTTTTTCATCTAAAGTGATTGCCTCCAAAACTCCATAGCCATCAATTTCTGGCATCATTATATCGCAGATAATTATGTTCGGGGTTTCTTGTATTGCCTTTTCAATCCCAATTTTGCCATTTGGCGCAGTATATACTTTATAGCCAGAAAGTTCCAAAAGTTCGGAAGTATTCTCACGCAAGGCGCTGTCGTCTTCAATAAGAAGTATTCTTTTCATGCTAAATTTTATTTTTTTGTTGGAATTGAAATGGTGAAGGTACTGCCTTTATGTTCTTCGCTTTCAAAAGTAATAGTACCACCTAGGCTCTCCAAATGGCTTTTCACAATGTTTAGACCAATGCCTGTTCCTTGATCTAAAAGAGCATTTTCGGCACGGAAATATTTATTAAAAATAAATTTTTGTTCTTTTTCAGGAATTCCCATCCCTTCGTCTTTAATTGCTATACTAAGAAAATCTTTTTCTGGTAGTACCGACACATCAATTACAGTATGTTCTGGCGAATATTTTAAGGAGTTATGAATAAGATTGGTGAGTGAAAGTTCCAGTATTTTTTCATCAAAATCTAGAGTTAAATCGTCTATATTGCTCGGGTAGTTTATTCGTTGGCCATCCTTTAAAAGCATATTAGCGTTGTAAATTACCTCGTTAACCACTTTGCTGAGTGGAAAAGCATCAAATTTATAAGTTGCTTTTCCAGACTCCAATCGTTCAATAGATAAAAAGTCGTTGAGAATATTATTTAGATATTTTACTTTGTTTTGAATGGTACGCAAATGTTTTTCGCGTTTGTCTTGTTGTTCTGTTTCAGTATATTTTCCGGCCAACATAGCCGAAGTAAGAATACCGCTTAACGGCGTTTTGAACTCATGTGAAACTAGTGATAGAAATTTCGTTTTCAACTCATTAAGCTCACGTTCTTTACGCAGCGATTCCATTATTTTGTTCTCTGCGTCCTTGCGTTTTGAAACTTCTTCTTTTAATTCTTTTATAGTTTGATTAAGTTCTTTGGTGCGTGCTTCAACTTTTTGCTCCAATTGTAAGTTAAGCTCTATAATTTCTTTTTCTTGATTTTTACGAACCGAAATATCGGTTACAAGTGCCATTACATATTTACTGCCGTAAATTTCAAAAGGATTTAACCCTGCTTCCACAGAAAAAACACTACCATCTTTGCGTTGTCCGTAAAGATCCCGTCCGTGACCCATTTGGCGCGGATCACTTTTTTCTAAGTATTTCTCTACCTGTGCTGTGTGACCATGTTTGTATTCTCTCGGAATTAATAAGTTTATTTTTTCACCTAAAAGCTCCTTAGCTTCATAGCCAAACATGTGGTCAGCGGCTTCATTGGAAGTTACAATTTCCTGATCTACATTAACAATAATAATTCCCTCTGATATCGCTTCAGAAAGAATCTTGAAAATATTTCCCTTTTTTTCCTCAAAAACCTTCATCCCTCAAAAGTAAGGATTTTAAACAGTTTTACGGAACTGATTTATGTCATAAAAATAACGAAGTAAACAATATAGTTTTACACTATTAAAAATCATAAGATTATAAAATTATGGGAACCGTAGATAAGCCCCAACTGTTGTTTTACCAAAAGATGGGTGAATTATTTTATGCCATTGCGGCTACAGATAAAGTTGTGCGGAAGGAAGAGTATGATATTTTGAAAAATATTGTTGCAGAACAATGGAAAAATCTAGACAATTACGAAGATCCATTCCATACAGATGCCGCATACCAAATAGAAGTGGTTTTTGATTGGTTTGACTATGAACAACTTGATGCAAGCGATTGCTTTGAGAGCTTTGCCGATTATAAAAAAGAATACCCAAACCTTTTCACTAAAGATCGGAAAGAGCTTATCTGGAAGACGGCTAATGCTATTGCGAGTTCCTTTGCAGGAAAAAACAAAAGCGAAGTGATTATGCTTACAAAACTGAAAATGGTTTTGGATGATTAATGGAACTTAATTAATCTTTCGTTTTTTTCAACATCATTCTTTCCTTATTTTTATGATTTAAAACCTCAAAACATGAAAATTTTCCTTCCAATCCTATTTTCATTAACATTATTAGCCTGTAAAAACGATCCTAAAAAGGAGGGAATCGAAATTGATACAGAAATCAATTCCGAAGAAATCGTAGATTCCTTGCGTGTTTCAGATAAAAATTTAGAAACCCAGCAACAAACACTTATTATAAAACGTCAAGAACTTCTTGAGAAAAAAGATTCGAAAGTAGAACTAGAAAAACTGCTAATCTCAAAATCATTTCTTAAAGAAGGAGATTGGTACACTCTGGATTTTAAATATCCATACCTCAACCAAAAGATTAAGCCTCAGTTTGAAAACTTCAACGAATACATCAGCAAATATTATCTAGATACTAAAGGTGTAGAAAAACAAATTTTAGAAGAAAAACGGCTGTGTGATTCTCTCGGAATTCCAAAGGAAAACGAATTGAGAACGGTAGATTATAAAATCTACAACCTTAACGATAAACTAATCAGTGTACTTTTTTACAAAGAAAACCACTATACAGGTGCGCCACACGCAGCATACACTTTTGATTGCTTAAATTTTGATTTAGAAAGAGCCGTTTTTTTAAACTATGAAGATTTTTTTAACGACGGATCGGAAGAAGAGCTTCGCGAAATTTTAAACGACCTTTTAAAAGAAAAAATAAACTCTGGTGAAATGTACTACGATTGTTGGGCTATTTCAGCAGATGATTTCTTCGACGCAAAAAATAATTTTGTTATAAACGATGATGTGGTGGAATTCTATTTTGATGACTGTGTAATCTGCCCGTCCTATACAGGAACCTATTCCATCAAAATTCCGCTGGAAATGCTAATGCCAGTTTTAAGAAAGTATAAAAAGAACCCTTTGCTTGGTTAATCTTATAGAAAAAGGAATAAAGAATAAAGAAACAAGGCTAACTCATTAAGGCCAGATCAAACCAACAACTGAGAACTAAGAACTGAAAACCCTTCCAATGAAAAGCAATTTTAAAGATATAATCAATTCCGAAACACCTGTACTAGTAGACTTTTTTTGCAGATTGGTGTGGACCTTGTAAAATGCTTGCTCCAATACTCAAACAAGTTAAAGATGAATTGGACGACGACGTGAAAATTGTAAAAATAGACGTTGATAAAAATCAACCTTTAGCTACACAATATCAAGTTCGTGGTGTGCCAACGATGATTCTATTCAAAAATGGACAACAGCTTTGGCGACAAAGCGGTGTGTTGCAGAAAAATGATTTGATTTCAATAATCAATCAACACAAAAATTGATGGAACTCAATCAATACATAGACCATACATTACTCAAAGCCACAGCCACACCAGAAGACATTGTAAAACTCTGCAACGAAGCCAAAGCATACAATTTTTATGCAGCTTGCGTAAATAGTTGTTATGCTTATCTAGCTACAAATGAATTAAAAGACAGCGGTATAAAAGCAGCTGCTGTAGTTGGTTTTCCTTTGGGTGCTAACAGTTGCCACGCTAAAGTATGTGAAGCTGAACAGTGCATTAAAGATGGTGCCGATGAAATTGATATGGTGCTGAATGTAGGCTTGCTAAAAGCAAAATTACACAAATCCGTTCGTGAAGAAATTGCAGCTGTTAAAGAAGTAGTTGGCAACCGAATATTAAAAGTAATTCTTGAAATCTGCTATCTAACCGACGACGAAATTAGAATGGCCTGCCAAATATACTCACTACAGATAGGAACCCTAAAAATCGGGTTTAATAATTTGAAAAT
>CAZFUX010000153.1:0-5719 GCA_964522085.1 uncultured Aequorivita sp. | reverse complement strand
AGTACTATAAATATACAAAATAGTATTGACAACACCAAGAAGAATAACGCTAAATGATTGATTATTAATCGGTTAATTTAGGTGGTGAAATCTTGGATTCCCGAAAACCTAAATGGAGTGAGTATATCCGTTTCAGAACTAAACCAATACCGTCAAAAATACATTTCGGAATATTTGCTTAATGAGGTTGGCGAACTGGGAGAACTTGAAAAGGATGTTTTAGAGAGCATCCAAAAGCAAGAAACACTTTCTTCTAAAATAATACTAGATGAGGCTTCAGTAAAATTTACCTACGGGCAACGTTTGGCAGATAAGATTGCGAGCTTTGGCGGTAGTTGGAAATTCATAATCATTTTTGGGGTTTTCATTCTTATTTGGATGATTATAAATATTATTTTTTTAACCAGCAAAGCTTTTGACCCTTACCCATTTATACTTTTAAATTTAATACTTTCCTGTTTGGCTGCATTGCAAGCGCCAGTAATTATGATGAGCCAAAACAGGCAGGAAGAAAAAGATCGCGAGCGCTCTAAACAGGATTATATGATTAACCTGAAATCTGAGTTGGAAATACGCATGCTTCACGAAAAATTGGATCATTTAATTATTCATCAACAACAGGAATTACTGAATATTCAACAGGTACAAGTAGAAATGATGGAGGATATTATGAAACAAATAAAAAAAGAATAATCTATTTTTTGTTTTCTATTGAAAGTAATTTTTCCGCGGCTTCAAAAGGTGTCGTCCTGTTTTCATCTATGGCTTTCAATTGGTTTTCAAGTTCTTTTTTAACGGAAGGATTTGCGTAAAATTCACTTTTCAATCTACTTTCAATAGTTTGTAGTAGCCAGAATTTGTTTTGCTCTTTTCTTTTATGTTGAAAATAGCCGTTGCTTTTCACTGTTTCAAAATAATCTGAAACTACTTGCCATATTTCAGCAATACCTTCATCTTTTAACGCACTACTTAAAAGTGTTTTGGGAGCCCAACCGCTTTCTTTGGCGGGGTAGAGGTGAAGGGCGCGATTAAATTCAGTCTTAGCTAGTTTTGCGGCTTTTAAATTTTCTCCATCAGCTTTGTTAATAATAATGGAATCTGCCATTTCCATAATACCGCGTTTTATGCCTTGTAATTCGTCGCCTGCGCCTGCCAATTTCAGCAATAAAAAGAAATCGGTCATAGAGTGTACCGCGGTTTCGCTTTGACCTACACCAACGGTTTCAATCAATATAACATCAAAACCTGCGGCTTCACACAGAATTATAGTTTCGCGTGTTTTGCGAGCCACGCCACCTAATGTGTCGCCGCTGGCAGAAGGACGTATAAAAGCGTTTTCTTCTTTTACCAAATCTTCCATTCGGGTTTTATCGCCTAAAATACTTCCTTTGCTTATGCTACTGCTGGGATCTACGGTTAATACTGCAACTTTTTTCCCTTCAGAAATTAAGAATTTTCCAAAACTTTCAATAAAAGTACTTTTACCAACGCCTGGAACACCTGTAGTTCCTATTCGGATTGATTTATTGGCGTATGGCAAGCATTTTTCAATGATTTCCTTAGCTTGTTTTTGGTGTTTTTGAGCCGTACTTTCAATAATGGTAATAGCCTGGCTAAGAGCAACCGGGCTTTTATTTAAAATTCTAGCTATAAATTCTTCCGAAGAAGGATTTTTTTTCTTTGAAGTTGTGAGCCGTTTAGCAACTTCCTTATTTAATGTTTCAGGATGCGCAACGCCTTCTTTTTCGTTTAATGCACTTGTGTTTTTTTTCTTTGTTTCCACAGTTCGAATTTAGGACAAATTTATGAATATGTTTTTTTAAAAACGAGTTTAACGTAGTATCTTGAAATTTAATAATTTTAAAATTCAAAAAAAAATGAAAACATTATATGAAGCCGAATCTATAGCAGCCGGAGGAAGAAAAGGACATATAACCACTAACGATGGCAAAATAGAACTAGAACTTTCTGTACCTAAAGGCTTAGGTGGCGATGGTGGAACAGGCACAAACCCTGAACAACTTTTTGGTAGCGCATATGCAGCTTGTTTTGGCGGAGCAATACAATTAGTTGCCGAAAAGCAAAAGGTTACCCTAGGAGATGATATGAGCGTAACCGCAACTATTGAAATTGGTAAAACCAAAGATGGCGACCTACAATTGCGCGCAACTTTAGATTGTTATTTACCTGGAGTAGATGTAGAAACTGGAGAAGCTTTGGTAAACAAAGCTCACGAAGTTTGTCCATATTCTAGAGCGACTCGTGATAATATTACCGTAAAACTGAACTTACTTTTAGACGAGTAATCTAAGAGATTAAAAAGTTTAAGATTATTAAAAAAGCCCTGAAAATCAGGGCTTTTTTCACATTGCTTTTAGGTTTATAACCTTTCCGCCTTCATTTTCTTTAGGTGGTTCTTCTTTTGCTTCACGAAGATCGATAGATTCGGATTCTTTTCGTACTTCTTTAAAAGCACTTTTCTTGTTTTGTAGCGCGGCTTGTTTTATGTACCATTCTAACTGATATTTTTGCTTTTCTAGAAGTTCAAGTATGTCATCTGGCAGTTCTTTACGCTCCAGAAGTTCGTCATACCTTTTTATATTATTACGATCGCGGCTTATGCAGGAATTAACTATGGCATCTGCATCAAAGCACTCCAAAGCTTCTTTTACCTCTTGCCAAGTACGATCCAGATTACCTTTTTCAGAATTTAATTTTAGGGGTTCAATATCGCGTGAACTAAGCTCATTGGAGATATCATTACTCATTCTGTTTCTTTCAACAGCCATGTAGTTTAAAAACCGCTTTAAATCTGTTGTTTGGGCATCTTGGGCAGCATTGTAATACAATTTTTCTGCTTCAAAACAAGCCACCAAGAGGCGATTAAGTTTATCAAAATCTACGTATTTCTTTTTCATAATTGTATGGTTTTATCAAATTTAGTGTAAATAAAGGTTAATTAAAATTCTATTTTTTAAATATTTTCACAAAGATTTCAACATATATTGCAACAACGCATATTTTTTGTCGTCTTTTAATTGAACAGCAACCAAAAAATTATCAAAGTTTGTCAGATTTACTGCTTATAGAGCAATGCAAACAATGCAACCACAAGGCGCAAATGGCGCTATATGGAAAATATTGCGACGGTATGTTTGCTATAGCTAAAAGGTATTTAAAAGACACCGCTGCAGCGGAAGATGCAATGCAAGAAGGCTTCATTAAAGCTTTTCAAAAACTAAGCCAATTTAAAGGAGACGTCACTTTTGGAGCTTGGTTAAAACGAATTGTAATCAACAATTGTTTAGATGCCATAAAGGCGAAAAAACTTGAAACAGAGGTTATAAACGATGAGGTTTTTACAATTATTGACGCAGAAGATGATTGGTCTATTGCCGATGAAACAACGATTTCGGAAGTAATGGCAGCAATTGAGGGATTATCTACCAATTATAAACTGACCGTAAAATTATTTTTAATTGAAGGGTATGACCATCAGGAAATTTCAGAAATATTGCAAATATCTGAAAATGCATCGCGAACTTATTTGCACCGCGGAAAAACAAAATTGAAAGAAAAATTAAAACATTTACGCTATGGCACAGGATATTAAAAAAATGTTTGAAAATCATGAAACAGAGCAGCCTAAACTTCAAAAAGGGCATGAAGCTCGCTTTGAGGCAAAATTGAACAAGAATTTTTCCGAAATCAATTCTGAAAAGAAAAATACAGCAATACCTTGGTTTAAAATAGCCTCTGTAGCTGTTGTTTTAATTGCTGTTAGTTTTTTTGGTTACCAAAAACTTTCAAATTCGGGTGCTAAAATTAATGATGTTCCTAACAATTCAATAGTTGAAAACAAAGCTGAAAAGTTTGAAAAAAGTGACACGCCAAAACTTACGTTGGCAGATATCTCTCCAGATCTAAAAAAAGTGGAAGAGTACTATATGACAGGGATTAATGTTCAGTTGGCTTCATTAAAAATTGACGATGAAAACAAAGAACTTGTTGATGGTTATATGCAAAGACTTTCAGAATTAGACAAAGAATACACTTTGCTAAATGCTGAACTGAGCAAGGTTGGCCCCTCGGAAGCTACTGTAACTGCATTGATTGATAATTTAAAAATCCGTTTGGATTTGCTGTTCAAACTAAAAAATAAATTAAAAGAACTTAAAAATCAGAGTAATGATAAATTTGAAACTATACAATCATAAAATAGCAAGTATTCTATTTCTATTTGTTGGCTTTTTTGGCTACTCCCAGGGTACTATTGTAGAAACCTTTAACGTGGTTGAAAACGTAGAAGTTGTTGTAAACACTTCATACACAAACGTTGTTTTTGAAACTTGGAATAAAAACAAAGTTGAGGTGGAAGCCTATATTGAAGGTGAAAAACTTTCAGAAAAAGAAAAATTGGGAATGATGAACAACTGGAATCTAAATATTTCAGGAAACAGTAAAAAAATTAGTATCAGCACCAACGTTGGAAACCAAAGTTTTGCGATGACAGATATTCCTGTAATGGATTTTATTGGTCCCTTAATGGAAAATATGGTTATGCCTATGATTCAAAATATTAAAGTGCCGCCGCTTCCAGAGGATTTATTGGAAAATCTTGGCAATATTCAGTTTGACTATGAAGCTTTTCAAAAAGATGAAAAGGGTTATATGAAAAAGTTTGAAGCCCAAATGGATAAGAAATTTGGAAAAAATTTTCAAAGAAAGATGGAAAAATGGGGTGAAAGCTTTAATGATTCTTGGGATGATAAAAAAGCCGATAGTATTGGTGAAGCGTATAGCAAAAGAATGGACGAATGGGGTGATACATTTGGAAAAAAAATGGAAACTTGGGGCGAGGCTTATGGCGAAAAAATGGAGGCTTGGGCAGAGGCAATGGAAAAAAAGTATGACAATGAAGGAGGTAATTACTCAAAAACAGTAACTAAAAGCCCTAACGGAACATCAATCGTTATACAAAGAAACGGGGGTGCTAATGTGAGTAATAAAAATGCTGAAAAAATAATAATTATTAGGTTGCCAAAAAGCGCTAAAACCAATGTGAACATACGTCACGGTAATCTAAAAATGGCAGATGCTAACAATATAAAAGCCAATTTAAACTATACTCCTTTTAGAGCCAATAGTGTTGATGGTGGGCAAACTGCAATTACAGCATCTTATGCGCCAGTAATTATAAATACATGGAAACAAGGAGCTTTAAATGTAAAATATGTTGATGAATGCATTATTGAAACTGCCCAGAATATAAACCTACAAGCCAATTCTAGCGATGTACGTATTGGGACGGTAATCAATCAAGCTTTTCTTTCTGGTTCCTTTGGCGATTTAAAAATTGACAGAGTTTCTGATGGGTTTGAAACCTTGGATATAAGTTTAGAAAATACCGATGCTAAAGTGAAAGTGCCCACAGGAGCATTTTCATTTTATTTCAATGGGAAGAAATCTACTTTAAAATATCCTAAATCACTTCAACTGAAAGAATTTAAAACCGCAGATAGGGTTTTGGTTAAAGGTTTTAATCAAAATAATGGCTCTAATAAAACGATTACTATTAATTCTACCTATAGCAATATTTCGTTGCAGTAACTTTTTTTATACTTACAAGAAGATTACTTCGTGCGCAACAATTGCGCTAGTGTACATATACTCACTACAGATAGGAACCCGAAAAATCGGGTTTAATAATTTGAAAATT
>CAZFUX010000152.1:0-5755 GCA_964522085.1 uncultured Aequorivita sp. | reverse complement strand
TGTGGAACAAAATTCCCTTTCTCTTTTTTAAACGTTTAGGACGCTATTGATTTTTAGCTTGTTTGTTTAAAAATTTTAGACTTTCATTTCGGCGTTAAAATTAATATCTATATATTGGGCGTTGACAAACATTACTATGGAAGACAAAATAAAATACGAACTAGAGTTCCCTATACAAGTTTCACCAGCGTTGTTATATCAGTATATATCAACACCTTCCGGACTTTCGGAATGGTATGCTGACAATGTAAATTCGCGTGGCGAGTTTTACAATTTTATATGGGCGCAAAGCGAAGAACGTGCTAAATTGTTGAGCAAAAAAAGTCCAGAGCGCATCAAATTTAGATGGGATGAGGATGAAGGCGAAGAATATTATTTTGAATTACGCATACAAGTAGACGAAATTACCAAAGACGTATCGTTAATGGTAACAGATTTTGCTGAAGAAGATGAAGTAGAGGAAGGAAAATTACTGTGGGAAAATATGATTTCAAACTTAAAGCAAATTTTAGGTTCGTCTTAAAAAGCCTATTAAATATACTATATTTGAACCGTCTTCTAATAAAGACGGTTTTTTTATGGTCAATTTTAATGGAAATTTAATAAAAGCCGAAAGCGTACCAATAGCTTTTAATAACCGTGGTTTAAATTATGGCGATGCTGTTTTTGAGACTATGAAGGTTTGTAATGGAAAAATTTATTTCTGGGAAGACCATTATCAACGTTTAATTTCTTCAATGAAGGTTCTTAAAATGGAGATTCCATTTAATTTTTCTTCGGAATTTCTTGCTGCTGAAATTTTAAAAACCATTCAAACTTCAAAAAATAAAAATACTTTTTTTCGTGCTAAAATCCTTATTTGGCGTAATAGTGGTGGTAAATACACACCAAAAACGAATATTATTGAGTTTGTTATTTCTGTTGAAACACTAGACAGCTCAGAGTACGTTTTAAATGAAAATAAGTATGAAGTTGAACTTTTTGAAGACTACTTTATTCCTTCCCATTTACTTTCAACTTTAAAAACCAATAATAAAATAACCAATGTTTTAGGAAGTATTTTTGCCGAAGAAAATGGCTTTCAAAATTGTTTTTTGCTAAATGAAAACCAACAAGTAGTAGAAGCCCTAAACGGAAATATATTTTTAGTTTCAGGAAAAACCATCAAAACCCCGCCATTAACGGATGGTTGCCTTAATGGAATTATGCGAAAACAACTAATTTCAATTATAAAAGAAAATTCAGAATTTCATTTAGAAGAAGCTTCAATATCACAAAATGCTATTGAAAATGCAGATGAAATATATATTACAAACGTAATACAAGGGATTGTGCTCATTATGAAATATAGAAATAAGAAATTCGGAAATGAAGTGGCTAAACTCCTTGTGTTAAAACTAAATTTAAAAATAAAATCGAGTTAGTTATAACTAGGATTTTCAGGTGCGTTAGACCATAAAACGTAATCACCACCAAACTCAATCATTTTTTCTTTCCAAAAATTGAGATTTGTTTTACCAATTATGGCGTTATTGTATTTATTAGGAGCTACAATCCAACTGTTTAATTCAAGTTCTTGCTCTAGCTGGTTTGGTTCCCAACCTGAATACCCTAAAAAGAAACGAATTTGGCTTTCATCAAGCTTGTCTTCCTTAAGCAAATCTATAATAGCATTAAAATCGCCACCCCAATAAATTCCGTTAGAAATTTCGATACTATCTGGAATTATTTCTGGGATACTATGAATAAAATAAAGATTGTCTTGCTCAACAGGGCCACCATTAAAAACAGGAAGTTTAGAGTTTACCTCTGGCACAAAATCACGAAGCTTGTATTTTAAGGGTTTGTTAAGAATAAACCCAACAGAACCCGATTGGTTATATTCCGCCAAAAGAACCACGGAACGATTAAAGGAAACGTCCCCAATGATAGATGGTTCTGCAACCAAGAGGAGTCCTTTATGCGGTTTTAATGTGGTCATTTTACTTTTTTTGGAAATTAAATCTAAGTATTAAATTTTAAATTACCAAAAATTCACTAAAACGAAGGTATAATTATGTTTTTACTATTAAAATAGAATAATGTTTGTTTTTTATAAAACATTCTAAATCAATTTAATAAAAAAGCCTTTTTTCCAAATAAATGGAAAAAGGCTTCTGAAATTTGTAAAAAATATTTTACAATTAGTTTACACTGCTCTGTAATTCTGAACCAGCTTTGAATTTCACTACATTTTTTGCAGCAATTTTAATGGTTTTACCAGTTTGAGGGTTTCTTCCTTCTCTTGCAGCTCTTTTAGATACGGACCAAGATCCAAAACCTACAAGAGATACACGGTTACCTTTTTTCAAAGATCCTTGAATGTTTTCTAAGAAAGATTCTAATGATTTCTTAGCAGCAGCTTTTGTAATTCCGGCATCAGCTGCCATTGCATCAATTAAATCTGATTTGTTCATAATTTTCTTAAATTAAATTGTTTGGTTAAACTTCTATTAATTGTTTTACAAATTTAGTAGGAATATCCGTTCAGGCAAGCAACCACGCAGGAAATCCCTAATTTTGTTGATAACTTGAGAGGTTTGTTAACAAACATGGCTGTATTTTAGGTGTTTTTAACCAAATCAGCAGGGGCAAGGGTTCACGATAGTTTGGCATTTTCATCAAATGAATACCCATTTAATAGTGACAAAACATCCATTTTACGTTTTCCAGGAAGTTGTATTTCCTTTATATTAATATAACCGTCTAAACAAGCCACTTTCAATTCCTTTTTTGAAGTTTGAATGCTTCCAGTAGCAAAATGATGATCTATTTTTTCAAAAGTTGCCGCGTAAATTTTTGTTTTCAAGGCTTCATTAGTATTGTTAAGAATTGTCCATGCCACAGGATAGGGGGAGAGTCCTCTTATAAATGCGTCTATTTCTTCACCGTTTTTAGCCCAATCTATTTGTGTGTTTTCTGGAGTTAGTTTTGGTGCTTCTTTTAAAATGTCACTTTGGAGTTGTGGTTTTGTATATGCTTTGCCCTCTTCAATTAAATTTAATGTTTTTAAAACTAGTTTGCTTCCCTGCTCCATTAGTTTATCGTGAAGGGTTTCAGCAGTTTCCCCTTTTTCAATTGAAGTTTCTTTGTTTGCAATTATAGCGCCTGTATCTATCTTTTCGTCAATAAAAAAGGTAGTTACGCCCGTTTTCTTTTCATTATTAATAATAGCCCAATTTATAGGCGCCGCACCTCTATATTGTGGAAGTAATGAAGCGTGAAGGTTAAAAGCACCCAATTCAGGCATTTTCCAGACTGCTTTTGGGAGCATTCTGAAGGCAACTACAACTTGTAAATTTGCATTCAACTCTTTCAATTCTTTCAGAAAAGCTTCGTTTTTTAAATTTGTGGGTTGAAGGATTTTTAAATCTTGCGAAAGCGCATATTCTTTTACCGACGAACCCATTAACTTTCTACCACGGCCCGCAGGTCTATCTGGTGCTGTAATTATACCAACAATGTTTTTACCAGCTTCAACCATTTCTTTCAAAACTCCAACGGCAAAATCGGGAGTTCCCATAAATACTATTCTTAAATCTTTCGGCATATTTTTTTCTTAAATGGACTTACGACTGAATGACTTATGCATTGGACAGTTTTTTCTTTGTTTAAAATATTTTAAATATGCCGTCTTATGTCTTACGTCCTCTCGCCCTACGTCAAATTTTATTTTAAATAATATTGGTTTTTTGGATTGACCTTTATTTTTTCAGCATCCATTAATAATCGGATTACTTTTAAAATATTGATTTCAGCAAAAGTAAGTTTTTCTGAAATTTCTCGCGAGTTTAAATCCCCAGCTTCTAACAATGCAAGTATTTTTTTTGCGATGTCTTGAGTTTCATTTTTTGAAAGTTTTGAAGTATTAGGGTTGCAAACCGAGCAAACCCCGCATTTGGAGGCAGTAGTTTCACCAAAATACGAAACCAATTGAATACTTCGGCACGTTTTAGTGTTTTCAATATATTGAAGTATTGAATTTAATTGCGCTTCTTTTTTTCTATTCAAAGATTCTACATCGCGCGAAATTACGTTTATGGTTTTATCATCTTCCCGCGGCACGAGGAAGGTAAGCGTGGCATCGGTTATTTGTAAGGACATTTCTATAACTTGGTTACATTCCATTTTTTTTAAAACTGAAATGATAGTTTCAATAGATTGTCCTGTTTTTGAAGCAATCAAAACTAAATTTATAGAAGTAGGCATTTCAAAAATACCACCGTAAATTCTAAGAATTGTTTTTCCTATAACTGAAGTGGCCATATCTTTTTCAAAATAATCAAGCAGTTTTTCAGAAGAAATTAAAAATTGAACGATGGATTTACGTCCAAATTCCTGCGAAAGTTGAATAATTGCTAACCTATCCAAACTATTCAAAGCATTATATGCTAACAAGGTTTTGAGGTTATACGTTTTACAAAATTCACTAAAACCGAAGTTGTGCTTCGTAAATTCCCCTTCGCCATAAGGAATTTGAAAATAATTATTCAACGTTCGGTAAATCTTTTTTAAATCGGGAGTTGTGGGTAGCGATTCCACAAATTGTTGTTTCACATATATTTTGTCGTACTCATTGTATAGCAGCACGGCTGTGGCTAATTGGCCATCACGACCTGCACGGCCGGCTTCTTGAAAATAACTTTCTAAACTTTCGGGAATTTGTAGATGAATAACAAAACGAACATTTGGGTGGTCAATACCCATTCCAAAAGCATTTGTTGCTACCATTGTAGAAACTTGGTTATTTCGCCAAGACTGAAGTTTTTGGGATTTTTCTTTTGCTGAAATTCCTCCGTGATAAAAAGTAGCTGAAATTCCTAAACTATTTAATTGCTCACTAATTTCAATAGTACTTTTTCGGTTTCTAACATACACAATGGCGGAACCTTTGTTTGTTTTCAGTAATTGCTCTGCATTATAAAGTTTGTCTTCAACTTTAAAAACTTTATAAGAGAGATTTTTACGAACAAATGAATTTTTGAAAATTGCAGGAAGCTCCATTTTTAATTCGGAAATGGTATCTTCCAAAACCTCAGGCGTTGCGGTTGCTGTTAGCGCAATAATTGGAACCAACGGATGTATTTCGCGAAGTAAAGTGATGTTTTTATAAGCAGGTCGAAAATCGTTTCCCCATTGCGAAATACAGTGGGCTTCGTCTACCGCAATTAAATTTACATTCATTTGCTTAATGTAGTTCTGTACAATTTCCTGCTGAAGTCTTTCGGGAGAGAGGTATAGAAATTTGTAATTGCCGTAAAGTGCGTTATCTAATAGTGTGTTCAATTCATTAAAAGTGATTCCACCTGTTAATTTTAGCGCTTTAATTCCTCTTTCTTTTAAAGTATTTACTTGGTCGGTCATTAAAGCTATCAAAGGCGAAACGACTATGCAAATACCTTCCTGCGCCATTGCCGGAACCTGAAAGCACAGCGATTTTCCACCGCCCGTTGGTAAAAGCGCCACGGTGTCCTTCCCATTTAATACGGATGTAATTATTTCCTCCTGAATCGGTTTGAAGGAAGTATAGCCCCAGTATTTAGTAAGTATGTCGCGGTTGTTTATCAATTATGGAAAAGTTACTTTTTTTTAGATTGCTAAGTTAGTAAGTAAATTTGTATTTAAATTATCAAAAATTTTAGTATTTTTGAATGAAAATAATATATGCTTATCCGTAAGGTTCCCCAAGATAATTCCATCTATGTGATACAGCAGC
>CAZFUX010000151.1:0-5775 GCA_964522085.1 uncultured Aequorivita sp. | reverse complement strand
TTCATAATTTAAAATACGAAAAAACTAATGGGGAAACAAAAGGATAAGCATAATATATTATTATCTGTTTACTCCCTGACTATTCACCCAACGCACATATTCCACTTTATTAGCATTATGTTGGGCAAGATTTTTAGCAAATTTATGATAGCCAAAGTTGGTAACATCTGCCACAAAATAATAGTAATCGTGGGTTTCAGGATTTAATACAGCGTTTATGGAAGAAATGTCGGGCATTGTTATTGGTCCTGGCGGTACGCCTGCATATTTATAGGTGTTGTATGGCGAATCTAGTTCCAAATCTTTATAAAGCACCCTTTTAATTACTTGATTATAGTCGCCACTTTCGCGCTTTATTGCATAAATGACTGTTGGATCTGCCTGAAGCAACATTCCTACTTTTAATCGGTTAAGATATACTCCTGCAACTCTAGGGCGTTCATCTACTTTAGCTGTTTCCTTTTGAACTATTGCCGCCAATGCCATTACTTGCTCTTTTGTAAGATTTAGGTTTTTAGCTTTTTGAGTTCTTGTTTCATTCCAAAAACGTTCATATTCAGTTTTCATTCTATCTCTGAAAGTTTCGGCGGAACTGTTCCAATAGAATTCATAAGTATTCGGAATGTATAGTGAAAGCGCTATATCTTCATTTAAACCTACTTCATTTAAAAAAGCTGGATCCTGCATTGCTTCCAAAAGAGAAAGGCTGTCTGCTTCAATCTGTTTTGAAATATGACTAGCCAAATCTTCCAAACGCTCTTGATTGTTGAATTTTATATTGATGGGGATGTTTCGGCTTCGTAAGGTATTTATAATATCATTATTAGTCATTCCCTTTTTAATGATGAAATGACCTGGTTTTATATTTGAAGTGTACTTCTTCTGATCTGCAATCGTTAAAAATGATTCAGAATCTTTTATAAGCGGCTCTAATTCTGTAAGCACCTCATTCATAGTGGCATTACTAGGAATATAAACATGTGCCTCCTTATTATTAAAAGCGGTATTCCCCGTAAATGCAGTGCTGTACACATACCAAGCAAAAGCACCCATACCCACAGCACCTAGCAAAACAATAATTACCAATATTTTTTTTATGTACATTTTAGAATGGGATTAGGGATTAGTTGATAACTATATTCGTTTTTGAATTTCCCATCTGCAAAAATCCAATCTTCTTTAACACCACTTTTTTCAAAACCTGCTTTTTCAAATAATTTTATGCTTCCTATATTTTCTTCTGAAATTCCTGCAAAAACTTGATGCACGTTTAAATACTTAAAAGCATAGTTGCAAGTAAGTGTTAATGCTTCATATGCAAAACCTTTTCGTTTAGCTTCCTCGGCGAAGATAACGATGCCTACTCCTACTCTTTGATGTTTTGGGTCAAAATCATATAAATCAATAAACCCTAATTGCGTTTCTTCTTCATCATTTTTACAAATTACGAGACGCAACTGTTTTACATCGTAAATATCGCCGTGACTGTTTGCTAGATATTGTTCCAAAATATATTTTGAAAAGGGCGTTGTGGTATTGCTAACCTCCCAAAGCGATTCGTCATTTTCCAAATTATACAGAAAATCTAGATCAGAAGGTTCTAAAACACGCAACAATATATGTTCTCCATTTAATGTTTTCATTTCCAAATACCTTTAAAAACTTGAGTTGCTGGGCCTTCCAAATACACATTATTATATCCTGAACCAACTTTTTCAAAACGAACTTGTAATTGACCGCCAGGCGTTTTTAGTATTACTTTCTCTTCAGATGTTTTACCAGTTTCAAACATTGCAATTGCTACGGCTGTAACTCCCGTTCCACAGGAAAGTGTTTCGTCTTCTACTCCTCTTTCATAGGTTCTAACTGAAAATGTAGCTTTATCAATTTGTTCTACAAAATTTACATTTGCACCATTACTTCCATATATATTATTTCGAATATTTCTTCCGTTTGAAAAAACATCATAACCCTCAAGGTCTTGGACCACCTCAACATGATGCGGCGATCCTGTATTCAAAAATGTATGTTTTTCTGAATGCGTTATTTTTTCAACATCATTCATTTTTAAGGAAACCCAATCCTTTTCAACCTTAGCTTCGTGCATTCCATCTACAGCTTCAAACGTTGCTTTTCCAGAAATAATACCTAGAAATTTAGCAAAATGTGCAATGCATCTTCCACCGTTCCCGCACATTGTGCTTAGGTTTCCATCACTATTATAATATACCATAGTGAAATCTGCTGAAAGATGATTTTCTAACAAAAGCAAACCATCGGCACCTACGCCAAAACGTCGGTCGCAGATTTTGGCTACAAGCTTTGTATCTTCCTTCGGGAAAAAATCGTTGCGATTATCTATAATCACAAAATCGTTGCCTGTACCTTGGCATTTATAAAAGTTGAATTCCATATGTGCGCAAAGATATAAAAAGCCAATTGGTGAAACGTGGAAATATTGACGTTAAATGCAAGTTAAATACACCTTTATGGTATACTTTTTTCAAGCTACCATAGTTAAATTTGTGGAAGTGTTTAACAAATGTTTCTTCAAACAAGAATTTTAACCCTCTATTTTCCTCAGGATTGAGATTCTTAAAACTATTTAAAATGCGAAACTTGTTTATAAAGTTTTTCTATAGTATTAATTAAAATCATAACAAAATGAAACAAACAATCCGTTTATTCTTTGTTGCGCTTTTTGCTGGTGCCATTACACTTGGAGGTTATAAATATTTTGAAAACAAGGAAGCTATTTCCTTTACCTCAGAGCAAAATTCAAACTTTACCCCTGTATCCTTTTCAGAAAATGTAGCTGGAATGAATACCGATTTCACCGATGCCGCTGAAAAAACCGTTCACGCAGTAGTTCACGTAAAAAACACAACCGTAAGCAATCAGCCTACCAATATTATGGAATATTTTCAAGGAGGTGGTCAGCCACGCGCAAAAGTTGGTAGCGGAAGCGGCGTAATTATTTCGCCAGATGGCTACATTGTTACCAATAACCACGTAATTGCAAATGCTTCTAACCTTGAAGTTACTTTAAACAATAATAAAACATATACCGCAAAATTGATTGGCACCGATCCCGCTACAGATATTGCTTTAGTAAAAATTGATGGCGATGTTGATTTTCCTTTCATTCCTTTTGGCGATTCTAATAATGTAAAAATTGGCGAATGGGTGCTTGCAGTTGGTAATCCTTTCAATTTAACCTCAACTGTTACTGCTGGAATTATTAGTGCAAAAGCGAGAGATTTAAACCAGTTTGACGGCAATCCACAATCTTTTATCCAAACCGATGCCGCTGTAAATCGTGGCAATAGCGGTGGCGCCTTAGTAAACACACGTGGTGAATTGGTTGGAATTAATACAGCAATAACCTCGGAAACTGGTAGTTATGTGGGTTATTCCTTTGCCGTTCCATCCAACAACGCTCGAAAAGTGATTGAGGATATTCTAGAATACGGAAATGTACAACGCGGAATTTTAGGAATTCAGGTTGGTAATATAAATCAGCAAATTGTTGAAAAATACGGTATTAACGATACCGAGGGCGTATTTGTAGGCGGTATTGAAAAAGGTAGTGGCGCAGACAAAGCAGGAATTAAAGAAGGCGATATCATAAAGCAATTAGATGGTTATAAAGTTTCAAAATTTGCAGATCTTTCTGGATATCTTGGCTCTAAAAGACCTAATGATGTTGTTGAAGTAACCGTTTTGCGCAACGGAAACAACAAAACAATCCCGGTTACACTTATAAAACTTGAAACATTTTCTATTGATGATCTTGGGTTGGAAGTTAAAAACACAACTCCAGCAGAGCTTACTAACCGTGGATTAAAAAATGGCGTAACCGTAACCAGAGCACTTACGCCAGATATTGCACAATACAAGCTTGAAGGTATTATTATTACCAAAATAAATGATGAAACAGTAAAAGATATTGATGATGTAAAACGAATTATGACACAGCGCGATCAGCGTACACCTATAAAAATGACTTTTATGGATGCTGGTGGAAATATGAATTCCTTTATATTTAGGTAAAAGTCTAGTCGAGGGGCCTCATAATACCTCTTTGATCTTTTAAAAAGGTTTAAAGAGTAATCAATGAAGCCGTTGTTTTAAATGATTGAATTACGAATTCACGAATTATTATGTGTATATATTCGTGAATTCGTAATTTTATTTTAATATTATATTTCATCAAAACGATGAAAAAGAGTACTTTTGCACCCAAATTTTAACCCTTAAAATACTTCCGTATGAGTTTTGATGACGTTTATGAAAAAGAACTGTCTTTTCAAACTGACCGCCGAAAGGCTTCAGTAGAATTTATTAAAATCATTAGCGACCTTTGGTATGACAAGTCCATAGAATTGGTGCTTTTCCGCAACCAACTTATAGACCGCAATGTGAGTGAAATATTAAACCTTCACGAATATGCAGGTGAGTTTGTGCAAAAACCAATCTCCATTTTTGACTCTGTTGAAATTGCGCAGGCTATTAAAACCTTAGATCTTCCACCAGCAAAACTGGACATCGGTAAACTTACTTACGAGTTTCATTTAGAAGACGACAAATATTCTAATGCTTTGGCATTCGTTTCAGATAAATTGAAAAACGCTAAAGAAACCAAAAGCATAAAACCTAAAGATGTTGTTCTTTATGGTTTTGGACGTATTGGTCGTTTGTTGGCGCGTGAACTGATGACCAGAACTGGTCAAGGCAATCAACTTCGCCTTCGTGCTGTTGTGGTTCGTGGTAAAATGGATCAAACGGTTTTAGATAAAAGAGCTTCTTTGCTTCAGTATGATTCTGTTCACGGAGATTTTCCTGGAACTGTTCGCACAGATCTTGAAAATAGCGCATTGATTATTAATGGAACTACTGTTCACATTATTTCAGCAAATAACCCTGAAGATATAGATTATACAAAATACGGAATTGAAGACGCCTTGGTTATTGACAATACAGGTGCTTTCCGTGATGACGTAGAGTTGAGCAGACACCTAAAATCTAAAGGTGCGGCAAAAGTATTGCTTACTGCTCCTGGAAAAGGAGTGCCAAATATCGTTCACGGTGTAAACCAAAACGAATACGACCCAAATACCGTTGATATATTTTCAGCAGCATCTTGTACTACAAACGCCATTACTCCTATTCTTAAGGCAGTTGAGGATACTTTTGGAGTAGTTCGTGGACATTTGGAAACCATACACGCATATACAAACGACCAGAATTTGGTAGATAATATGCACAGCAAATACCGTCGCGGTCGTGCCGCAGCATTAAACATGGTAATTACTGAAACTGGTGCAGGAAGTGCCGTTGCAAAAGCTTTATCCGTTTTAGCTGGTAAACTTACGAGCAACGCAATTCGTGTTCCTGTTCCTAATGGTTCATTAGTAGTTTTAAATCTTGAAGTTGCAAAACCAACTACTAAAGATGGTTTAAACGCTACTATGAAAAAATATGCGCTAGAAGGTGATTTGGTAGAACAAATTCAATATTCAATGAATAATGAATTGGTTTCTAGCGACATCGTTGGTTCTTGCTCTCCAGCAATTTATGACAGCAACGCAACCATCGTTACCGAAGACGGTAAAAACATCGTTCTTTATGTTTGGTATGACAATGAATATGGTTACAGTCATCAAGTAATTCGTCTGGCAAAGTATATTGCCCAGGTTAGAAGATTTACATATTACTAGTTGATTAGTTTCACTACGTTGTTGTGTATTCCCTTCTCTTTTCTTACGTAATGTA
>CAZFUX010000150.1:0-5807 GCA_964522085.1 uncultured Aequorivita sp. | reverse complement strand
TTAATTAATAAATTTAATCCTTTAATAATCGGTATCGGTTATTTAGGACTAGACATGAGTAAAATCTTTTTTCTTAGAAAGTAACAACGAGGTTAGCCGTTACGCCAGTATTTTCGGGTACATACCTACATACTCCACCTACACAAATTAAACCTCCACGTTGGCGACCATAATTTAATGCAAAACGGGCTGGCCCTTTAGTGTAGCTACCACCTAAACTATAATAGTGTGTTTCACCCTTTCCTTCATAGTTCCAAGCATCTGCGGCATAGAGTGTAAATGCAGAATTAAAATTATATTCTAGCACTGCTCCAGCCCAATTTTTATTATCAACATTTTTTCTGCTTTTATCTATCCACAGATGTTGCAATTCCATACGTAATGCTTTTCCACCTTCAAAACGACGTGTTGCTTCTATTACAGCAATTTGTGCTCTAATATCGCCTTGTTTTCCAAGCGGTCCGCCTTCCGCTACTCCTTTATCTATAATTACATCTTGGAATGTGGCAATAGTGCTCCATTTTGAAGACCAACGGTTTTTTATTTCAATATTTAAATCACGAAAATAACGGTCACCTTTGCCAATAAATTTTGGGTCATAGGTTTGCTCTTCAGCATTAAAGGTAGCTTCTAGACCTGCCCAATAAGAAAAGTTACCTGCTAGTTTTGTTCCATATTTTCCTAAAGTAGATTTTTTATCGAATGAATAATAAACATCTACTTGTCCGCCAACCTCTCCAGCTCTAGTTTCGGCATCGCCAAAAAGAAGACGTGGTTGGGCATTGTAAACGTATATATTAGAAAGTAGATAGTCGTGCTGCTTGGTTAATGCAGGTATATAATTTACAATTTGTTCATTATAAGTATTTCCTTCTGCATAACGATCTGCATAAAAGCTGAAGTTTTCCAATCTTCTAAAGCTTGTATTAATACCCAAACCCTTTTGTGCATAGCCTAAGTTTACTTGCAGTGCAGTACCATCAAAAAGTTGTGGTGAAACAATTTCTGCTTCATTAACAATTACATCTGGGTCTTTGGTAATGGCTTCAATGCCACCGTAAAAATTGTTAGCCACAAAATCTAATCTACCACCATAGGCATTTACTGCAGATGGAATGGTGTCTTTACCCCCATTGGTTTGATAGCGTGCCACATAACTTCCGCCAAGTTTTAAATCTACAACATCAATATTTAAAGCGTTGCTTAAATCAAAATTAGCGTCTAAACCTTGAATAACTCCTTCGGAAACATCAAAGCCGTTTCTTATCTGGCCATAAATTCCTGTTAGGTCAAGATTTTCGGTAGGTGTAAAGCGAACACGAAGTCCTTTAATTGAATTGTTTACTCCTAATTGACGGTCCTCCCACGTTCTAAGAATAAGCCCACTACCAAATTGTTCATAAAAATAACCTCCAGTAATGTCTAAGGTTTCATTTTTAAAATTTAGGTAATAGGTGCCAATTCCATTTTGGTTTTCCCAAACTTCAGAATATCCCAAAAGAACAGTTGGAAGGTACGCTTCATATTGTACCCCAGCGGTAAATTTTCCAAGGGAATAGTTTAATTGTAAATAATTGTTGGCACGAAAGCGGTCTTCAGGAGCATTAAACCCAATTCCATCATCAGGTACTAGCCATTGCGAGTTAGATTCTAGACCCCCAAAAAAGTAGCCGTTGTCTTGCGAAAAGGAGATGGTACCCATCAATAGAAAGGCTCCAAGAATAAGTTTTTTCATTGTATAAGTTTGGTTGGTAATTGATTTATAAATTTGAGAATTCCTTTATTTTTTCGTAAAGTTCATACTCTGCGCCTGGGCTGTAGCCTGAATGTCTATAAACAATTTGGTTGTTTTTCACCAAAAGTGTTAATGGCACAGTTGCAGCGCCAACGGCACGTTTAAAATCGTTATTGGTGTCTAAAAGTACTGTGTAGTCCCAGCCTTTTCCGTTTACCAAAGGTTTTACTCTTTTTACTCCACGACTATCATCAATAGATATAGCGTAGAGCTTTACATTAGTTTCTTCTTGCCAATCAGGATATATTTCACTTATTGCATCCAGCTCTTTAATGCAAGGAACGCACCATGTGGCCCAAAGGGATACCACAATAACGTTGTCATCTGTAGAAAGATCGCTAGAATTGATTGGTTTACCATCTAAAGTAGTCATTTCTGCTTTTGGTAATTCATTTTGTGCAATGGCACTGAAAGTAATCATTGCAAGAAGAATGGGAAGTAATTTTTTCATCTAATATTTTTTTATAATTGATTAAAGTAAAGCAATATTAAGTTTTTTTTAATAAAAACTTAATATTGTATTGCCGAAAGTTATGTTTTTAACATTCTAAAACCGTGCCTTTTTTTATAAATGTATTATATTAGCCCTCAAAATAAATAGTTATATATAAATAATTAAAGCCATTACCGATCTGTGCTGGTCGCAGTCACAATATTAATATTCTAAACTTTATACAAATGAAAACATTTTCCTACTTTAAAATTTTGTTTCTTTTTGCATTTATCGCCATTGTTGGGTGTAGCAAAAAAGAAGATCCTTTAATAGGATCAGTTGAAGAGCTCTCTATTGTTCTTACAAGTGATGCAGGTACTGACGAAGATCAAATAGTTTCTCAAGATCAGACGGTAAACTTTATCATTACAGGTAGTGATGGAGAAAACTATACTTCATCTTCAAAATTATATGTGAACGATATTGAAATTACAGGTTCTTCTTATCTATTCTCAGATACGGGAGCTTTTTCAGTAAAAGCTGTTTACCAAAATGCGAATAGCAATACTATTAATTTTGAAGTTTTAGCAGAAACAGAACGTGCTTTGACTATTGATGTTACTAGAGCAATGACCAATCAAACTGTCACATTTGGCTTGCTTGATAATAATGGAATTAACACTGCTTCTGAAGCCACTTTTTATGTAAATGATGCTGCTATATCTGGATTTGCGTATTCTTCCGCAACAGAAAAAAGTTTTACAGTTTATGCAACATATGAAGTGAATGGCGAAAATTATACAACGCCAGTTAAAAATTTCTCTACTTATATTCCCAAAAGAAATGTAGTGCTTGAAGACTACACAGGTACTTGGTGTGGATTTTGCCTAAAAGCGTTGGTGGCAATTGATTATATAAAATCAAAGACAGATCATGTTTCTGTAGTTGCCATACATAAAAGTTCAGGACCACCTCTAGATCCTATGGATTTTCCACAAGTAGATGAATTTATTGATGCATTCGATTTGGAAGGTTTTCCACAAATGCAATTAAACAGAACCGTAAAATGGAATTCGCTTCCAGGATCCAATAACTATGATTATGATGTTGTAACAAGCATTGCTGGTTTAGAAACAGATGTTTCTGTTGCTATTAATTCACAGATTACGGGTTCAACACTTACCGTAGACGCAAATGTGGTTTACAGAAATGGTTCTGAATTTGGCGATAGGCTAGTGGTTTATTTATTAGAGAGTGGAGTAATTGCCGACCAGGCTAATTATTTTGATACAAACCCAGGCAGTCCCTATTTTGGTTGGGGCGATCCAATTATAGACTTTGAACACCATGACGCATTGCGTAACTCACTTTCAGCACTTTTTGGAGATACTATTCCGGAAACGGCAGCTTTCGAAGAATATAAAAAGACATACACTTTTACAGTTCCTTCGGAATATAATGTTGAAGGTTTAAGCTTTGTAGTAATGGTTGTAAAGGCAGACAACAGTGCTAAAAATTCACAACACGCTGTTTTAGGTGAAACTAAAATTTTCAACTAAGAAAGAGTAAATTATTAAAATTGAAAAAACCCATTCAGAAGTAATTCTGAATGGGTTTTTTCTTGTTTTGAATTATATGGATTACCCTAAAAAAGGATATCTATAATCTGTAGGGCTAACAAAAGTTTCCTTCACCATTCTTGGAGAAATCCATCTGTAAAGATTTTGCTTGCTTCCTGCTTTATCATTTGTACCACTTGCGCGTGCACCACCAAACGGTTGTTGACCAACAACTGCTCCCGTAGGTTTATCGTTTATGTAGAAGTTACCAGCAGCATTTTCTAAAGCTTTCATAGCTTGTTCCAAAGCATATCTGTCTTCACTGAAAACAGCTCCTGTTAATGCATATTCACTAGTTTCATCAACTAGTTGAAGGGTTTCTTCCCACTTCTTGTCGTCGTAAACATAAACTGTCAATACTGGGCCGAAAAGTTCCTCACACATTGTTGTGTATTTTGGATCTTTTACTACAATTACAGTAGGTTCAATGAAATAACCTTTGCTCTTGTCGTAATTTCCGCCAGCAATTATTTCAGCACCTTTGTCTTTTTTAGCAGCATCAATATACTTTGCAAGTTTATCAAAAGAGCTTTCGTTGATAACGGCAGTAATAAAGTTACCCATATCTTCTGGAGTTCCCATTTTGAAAGAGCGAATATCATCAACTAAATAATTTTTAACGTCTTCCCAGATACTATTAGAAATATAGCAACGACTAGCGGCACTACATTTTTGACCCTGAAATTCAAAAGCACCGCGAGCCATTGCAGTTGCAACTTGCTTTGGGTTTGAAGTTTTGTGAGCAACGATAAAATCTTTTCCGCCAGTTTCACCTACAATACGTGGATATGTTTTGTAGTTTGTAATATTTTCTCCAATTTTCTTCCAAATTCCCTGAAAAACTCCAGTAGAACCTGTGAAGTGAACACCGCTGAAATCTGGACTAGCCATAAGCGTGTCCGAAATCATAGCAGGATCGCCCATTACCATATTAATAACTCCAGCAGGAACGCCAGCTTCACGGAACACATCCATTATTATTTTTGCTGAATATACTTGTGAGTTACTCGGTTTCCAAACAACTACATTCCCCATCAATGCAGCACTTGCAGGAAGATTTCCAGCAATAGCTGTAAAGTTGAAAGGTGTAATTGCATAAATAAAACCTTCTAGCGGGCGGTATTCAATACGGTTCCACGCTGCAGAAGTAGATTCAGGTTGTTCTGCATAAATCTCAGTCATATACTGAACGTTGTAACGTAAAAAGTCTATAAGCTCGCAAGCTGAATCAATTTCGGCTTGATATATGTTTTTTGATTGCGCAAGCATTGTTGCTGCGTTTATTTTAGCTCTGTATGGGCCAGCGAGTAACTCTGCTGCACGAAGAAAGATCCCGGCGCGTTGTTCCCAAGGCATTACAGACCACTTTTTTCTTGCTTCCAAAGCAGTTTCAATTGCTTCTTCTACATTTTTCTTAGTAGCTTTATGGTAGGTTCCCAACACATGTTTGTGGTCGTGTGGAGGAGACATTGTTGCGGTATCTTTGGTTTTAACCTCTTTTCCGTTTATAAATAAAGGCACTTCTATTGTTGCCTTGTACATTTTTCTGTAAGTATCAAGTACTTCTTCTCTTTCCGGAGAACCTGGCGCATAGCTTTTTATAGGTTCATTTACGGCGATTGGCACTTCAAAAAATCCATTTCCCATTATCTAATAATTTTTATGTTTATAAAGATTGCAAAGGTACAAAAAATGGAAGCACCAAACCCAAACCTTAAAATTCCAAATAAAAGGTGCTTGTTTATTTTAGGAATTGGATTTTAAATTTTGAAATTTATTTGGAATTTGGCACTTGTAATTTGGAATTTCAATTTTTAGCTTATGTGTACAATTACTTTTATCCCGAAGTCAAATATTAACTTCTAATAGAGATGAAGCTCCAGGGCGCGATACTTTTTCACTTAAAAAGACCGTTGCAATAGTCTTTCTAGATTTGTTTCGTTTTTCTAGTTTGATTTTT
>CAZFUX010000149.1:0-5885 GCA_964522085.1 uncultured Aequorivita sp. | reverse complement strand
AAATCAAACTAGAAAAACGAAACAAATCTAGAAAGACTATTGCAACGGTCTTATATAATGAAAGCACATATACTCACTCCATTTAGGTAGTGAAATCTTGGATTCCCGAAAACCTAAATGGAGTGAGTATAATCAAATCTGGAAAGAAAAAGAATTTGAGAAAATACTCTCAGATAATTTTCAAATTATTAAACCCGATTTTTCGGGTTCCTATGTGTAGTGAGTATATATCCACAACAATCCGGTAGCAGCAGGTATTGTTTACAAACCAGCAGATTATATTTACAGCAGTGCGATGGACTATGCGGGCGAAAAAGGTTTGCTTGGTGATGTAGTTGTTTTTCAGTATTTTGGCTGAGAAATTGGGATTGCCACGCGATACAATCGCGCGGGAGCGAGGCTCGTGTTCCACAGCAAATTCAGTCTTTAAAAATTTACGGCTATAGCGAGACTCTTTTGCTACAGTTGCAAGTAGGTAGATTAACTTAAAAAAAATTAATACCAAACATTCTAACCCATTCGGCTATCCTATAATCCTCCAAATATTCGTATCTTAAACATTAATTCTTAAAAAACCTTGACTATGAAAAAACTACTAATCATCCTCGTTTTTACATTTACCTTTTCAGCATTTTCACAAAGCAAAGTTTTACCAAAAAACATACAGATAAAAACCGCAGTACAAGCCGCCCCCGAGATGTACCGCGATGCTGCAACTGTTCTTGGTTATAATGAAGAAGGAAAACTAATCACCCTAAGAGAAGGCACTAACGGCATGGTATGCCTAGCCGACGACCCAAACAAACCAGGGATAAACGTAGCCTGTTACGGTGCAGTTTTAGAACCTTTTATGGCAAGAGGCAGAGCCTTGGCAGCAGAAGGAAAATCCAACGAAGAAAAACGTGAAGCCAGAAAGAGTGAAATAGAGGCAGGAACCCTACCCATGCCAGCGGAACCTTCCATGGTTTACATCTTGGCTGGGGAAGAAAAAGATTATAGCGCAGAAACTGGCGAACTTCTAGAAAGCAAAATACGTTACGTTATCTACAAACCATACATGACTGGCGAAAGCACAGGTTTGCCTACAAAACCACAAGCCCCCGGAATGCCGTGGTTAATGGATGCTGGAACGCACCGTTCCCACATAATGATTACGCCGGCTAATTAGTTGTTGGTTGTCTGTTTTCTGTTCGAGCCTTTCGACTGCGCTCAAGACAGGATTTAGTCGAGAACTAGTTGAGGTTTTGACTTTAGTTTATAATGCCCGCAGTCGAAGTACTCAACCTGACAAGGGATTGCTCTCAACTTGACAAGGGATTGCCCTTCAGATGCGATCAGGACGGGCTACTCAACCTAACATAGTCAGAAAATTTTTCCCTTGTGTGATCTTTGTTACAGAACTTCACGTTTTGAAATCTTACATTTGGTTAAGATTGTTCATATAAATTAAATAATCTAAAAATCATGAGTTACTATATAAGCACCACATTAAAAAATACAACTTTTCAAGAGGCTATTGAAAAAACAACGGCAGCTTTAAAAGAAGAAGGTTTCGGGGTGTTAACCGAAATAGACCTAAAAGCCACATTAAAAAACAAGTTGGATGCAGATTTTTATAATTACACCATTTTAGGTGCCTGCAATCCACAAATGGCGTATCAAGCCCTACAAGCCGAAAACAAAATTGGGACAATGTTGCCCTGCAATGTAATAGTTCAGGAACGCGAACCGGGAATTGTTGAGGTTTCAGCGGTAGATCCAGCGGCTTCAATGGTTTCAGTAAAGAATGATTCTTTAGCAGGAATAGCTAAAGATGTTAGAGAAAAATTGACTAAGGTCATTAAAAGTATATAAAAACCTTAGGGTTTATACCTAAAACGAATAGTATGGAAACTGTAAAATATTCTAAAATATATAGGATTCTCCACTGATCCATAGCGATTACATTCCTGCTGTTATTGATAACTATTTTTCTGAGATTAACTTGGATGAATAAAAACAATATGGCAGATATTATTCAGACCTACCTCAGTAATACAGATCAATCCTTATCTAGAGAAGAACTTATTGTGTTAGCAAAACAAATAAGAAAACCCATGTGGGATTGGCATATTTATTTGGGATATGTTTTAACGGGATTGTTCAGTTTGCGATTTATATTTCTCTTTTTTGGAAGTATGAAGTTTCAAAATCCATTGACAAAAGACTTAACCATAAAGCAGAAATTTCAAAAATGGTCATACATTATTTTTTACGTCTGCGTAGTGGTGTCATTGGTTACAGGGCTAATAATAGTATGGGATTCAAAAGATTTAAAAGCACCAATGGAAGAAATTCACGTACTTGGTATTTATTACTTGATAGCATTTATGGTAATACACATTGGCGGAATATTAATAGCAGAATTTACAAATCAAAAAGGAATTATTTCAAGAATAATTCGTGGGTTTTAAATTGGGAGGGGAGAAACGCGATGCAATCGCACACCAGCAACGTTTATTTTAAAACTAAAAAAACTTTCCCTTATGTAATATTTGTTACATAAGGGAAAGTTTTTCGTCTTTATATTCGCGGTTCGTAAATAAAGATGAATATAAATAAGTAGAAACGTTTCTGGGTCGGTTCGTTTCTAATGAATTTAGATTTGTTTGGTTAGTATGTTAGTTAATTATAAAAGCACCTCTGTGGGGTGCTTTTATAATTAATTTGGATTCCTTCTTCCTGAAAACTTTTCAAATTAAGGCATACATCTTACTGTACACCACTACCTTATATTCTAAAAATTTGCCTGTTTCTTCTGAAACATTAAAGTCGTCATAGCTCTTACATCTTGAACGTTTGTAGTTTTAACAGGTTCAATTAATTCTAGTGGATATTTTTCTAAAATTTTTGAAATGATACTACGATTGATGTAAAATTCTCCAGTTTCTTTACTAAAACCATCTTGTACAAAAGGCCTTTTATCATTTAAACCAATATCTGATGCCACTCGTATCAATAATGTTCCCGAAGGTTTTAGTACTCTAAAAAGCTCTGCAATCATTTTATTATAATGTGCTTCACTCTTTGCAAAGTGTAAAACAGCACAACAAATTATATGATCGAAATTATTTTCAGCATAAGGCAAATCGTCTAATTTACCAACTATAAAATTGCCTGAAACTTTTGGATATATCTCTTTTGCCATGGCAATTCTTTGCTCATCTGCATCGAGGCCACTAATGTTAAAATCGTTTTTATAAAACCATTTTAAGTTACGTCCACTACCGCATCCCGTGTCTAATATGGTTTGACCACACTCATAGCGACCTTTTAAGATTTGGTCAATAACGTAGATGTCAACATTTCCTAATAAATCGAATGTTTCGTTATAATTCATTTCTTTTTAAATCTTTAAAAAAACAATATAATATAATCGCGAAATCAAATAGTACACAATCCTAATAGTACACTCCAGCACCAAAAATACAATTTTAAACCCGTAATTGTTCAGGGTTGCTTTTACCCTTTTGGTACGCCTGAATGCCTTTATCTGCCACTCTTATACCAAATAGCAAACCTTCAAAAGTTAATACCAGACCACAATGCTCGTGGTCGTTTAATAACAGTGCGGTGCCCGTTAAGATTACTGCCGCCACTACAGCCGTCCAAAAATTACTTATCACTTTAGTTTCCATCACTTGGGGTCTGATTTATTTTATCATCGTATTTTTTCTTCAATCTTTCAAAAGCATTTTTCAAAGAGCTGTATTTTTTGTCCAAATCGATATATTTTTTCATTAAACCTTCATACTCTTTGCGCTCCTCAATTTGCAACTTTCGCATGGCACGTATTTCTTCACGCTGTGCAAGGCTTTCACGTCTTCCTAGCGAATTCTCTTTTTTCATTTCGTCTACTTCTTTTTTTAGCTCAGCATATCGTTCTTTATCATCTTGTACCCAGCCATCATAAGCATCTTGCATATTTTTTACAGCATCTGTTTGGGTGATTCGGGTTTCAGCAATCGCACGCTTCCTTCCAAAAAGGAAACCCAATGGTGCTCCCAAATAACCTAAAATACCACCTACTTCTAACCAATGTTCTAGTAACCACTTCATACTGGCAATTCTTCTATAGTTGAACTTTGCACCCCTAAAACTTTCGCGTAATAAGCAGCTTTAAAAGCATCAATATTAGCAATCGTAAGTGTATAATTTCCTGTTGTAGATACAATCACTCGATTCGCTGAGGCAGTTGAAAATATGGCATTGTAAACTTCCGTTGCACCGCTTCCTAAAGGAAACAATTTGCCGTCAAAACTAAACGTGGCCAACTCCAACCCTTTTTGTACTTCCTTGGTTCGTATTATTTCGGTATTTTTTGATAAAATTGCCTGTTGTACAGTAATCTCACCCACTAATCTATCCACAATTGCACCTCCAAAAATACGGTTATGACAAATGCCGTAGTTATAACTAATGTAATTGGGATCTGCTGGATTCGTAAGCTGATCTTCAGTAACTACCAATGGATCTGCATCCAGTCCCAAGGCTTCCAGCTCTTCAAGGCTATCTGCTACTAGATCAAAAAACAAAAACGGGCGGTTATCGGTTTCGTATGCTAAATAATACTTCATATTTCTATTTTTTAACCTTCATCAAAGGTGTTTGTTCTGTTAATTGGTATTACAGTATAGTCAAAAATTAACGGAATGCTGTTGGCTGTGGCTTGATCTATATAAACATCAAAACCGTAATTAGTTCTGTTGTTTACGTCCCAAGTAAAAGCACGGTTAAAGCTTGCATGTACATCTGCAGCTCTAAAATTGCCAAGTACTTGATAGTCTTTTGTGCCAATATTTTCACGGAAGTTTATGTGATAAATTGCCGTTTCAATATCTACTACAACCAACCCTACAAATATGCTCCCGGCCTTCAAATATTCCAGCGCTTTTCTACCTCTTAAAAATTGCGATGTGATTGCAATATGAGCTCTTCCAGCGTGTGTTCCAACGCGAGCTGTGCGTTGTATTTTTCCAGGGCGCATATCATAAATAGGATTTGCTTGAGTTCCTACATTAAAATTAAGGCTTATTGTTTCCTCAAAAAATGAAATGTAGCCAGCTTCCAAAAGAGTTCCATTATAAGCTTTCACAGTCCAAAGCTTGCCTTTATAGAGCAATATACCTTCGGTGTAGCTTATGGCACCGCCCCCGCCGTGAGTGGACACAAACCCGCTTAAAATCCTGTTCCCAGGTAAGCGGCTCAAAAGTTCATTTATAGGAATTCTTGAACTATCCTGAAATTCTTTTAATGTTGGCCTATCTTTTGGAAAGCCTGTCTCTTCTATAATTAATTCAACCATACTATTTTATATATTGGTCCATAAATTTTGTAATAATCTAATTCTGCTCTAACGCGTGTCAATAAGCGTTCTTCTTCATCGCTGTTTAAAGGTCGTATTGCAATTGGCATAAAAACAGTAAAATCACTTTTATAAACATTAAACACTTCGGGGTCAAAAAACCATTGTGGATCGCCTTGCTCAGGATCGTGAAATTCCAACGGATCACCAGCTTCAGGATCGTGATAATGTTGCGTGTCGTTCAGCTCTGCGTTGTTTATGAAAATGCGGCGTTCCAAAGGATCAAAATAATCATTCAAAACTTTTTCTAATAATCCTACAGAACCATAATGTGATGCTTTATAAATGGCTTCTTCTTTGAAAATAAAGAACTCATTGTAAAGTGATTTAAAAGGAACAATCAATGCCTGAAGCAACGCTAATGTTTTTGGTTTGCGTAAAAGCAGGGGCAATAATTGCTCCTTGAATTCATTGTAACTTATTATGTATACTCACTACATATAGGAACCCGAAAAATCGGGTTTAATAATTTGAAAATTAT